>JAKMEU010000030.1 GCA_022425845.1 Luminiphilus sp.
GCAGTTCCTGGTATGGGCCGTAAGCGATGCCATCGGCGGTGTGCCCTTGCAACGGGCCCAAATAATCAAGGGGTATGTCAAGGACGGAGAGCCCAACGAGCGGGTATATGACGTTGCCTGTAGCGACGGGTTATCCGTTGATCCCGAGAGCCATCGCTGCCCTGACAACGGCGCGCGCGTGAGCCTTGCAGACTGTTCCATCACGCCCGACGTGGGCGCAGCCGAGCTGAAAACCGTTTGGCAGGATCCTGATTTTGAACCCGGACAGGAGGCTTTCTACTACGTCCGTGTTCTGGAAAATCCCACCTGTCGCTGGTCGACCTGGGATGCGGTCAAGGCCGGGGTAGCGCCCAGGGCCGACCTGCAAAAGACCCTTCAGGAGCGGGTATGGTCGTCACCTATCTGGTACAAAAAAGAGGCCTCGCCGCTACAGAAAGTCATTGATTCGGTTTCCGGGTTGACGGAATCCTGACGGCGGGCGACCCGCAGCTATCGAGGGGTAGCGCTTGGGGCCGTCTTCGTTTGTTGTTCCCCGAATCCCGGGCGTATAGTAGTGTCAGGCACGTTGTCAGGTGCCGTGATTTGTCTCTGACATCGACGGGGGCACCGCGCAGGAAGAGGGCTTGAGGTAAACGGTGGCATGAAGGCGGGTACTAAACTGGGGCTTTTAGCGTTCGTACTTGCTGTCGGTGCAGCTCTGGTGTGGTTCCGCATGACGCGACTGGTCAGCCTGCCCGACGACCGTAGCGTGCTTGTCGTCGTATTTCTTGCCGCTGCAGCGATGGGGGTCGTGGCCTACTTTAAAGGTACCAGCCTGCTGGGTGGCGTTCCTCCGGCGGCGGCCATTGTGATGGGTCTGTTTCTGCCCTTTACCATTGCCGTCAGCAAGCAGACGGTGGAGGTCGACAAGGTGATCGCGTTGGGCGACAGCATTCCCCACTTCTCTGCCCTCGATGCCAGCGGTGAGCTGTTTGACTCGGATGTGCTACACGGGCATTTGGTGCTCATCAAATTCTTTAGAGCCCACTGGTGACCCTACTGTGTCGGCGAGTTGCGTCGACTCGAGGAACTTCGCGCGGAGTTTGACCAGCGCGGTGTACAGGTCGTGACGGTCAGCACTGATTCGCCCGATGATATTGCCGCGGAGCGACATCTTCATGGTCTGCAGGCGGTCATGTTGTCCGATGTCCAACTCACCGTGACGGACGCTTTTGGTCTGCGCAATACCGGATTTCACTCCGCACCTTTATCCCACGAGTCTGTGGCGCTTCCCGTGCCGGCCACGTTGTTGGTAGACGCCGAGGGGCGGGTGCTGTGGTTGGATTTATCGAAGGATTATCAGCGTCGGTCTGATCCTGCAGTGGTACTGGCCGCCATGCGGGAGCACTTCGACACCCTTCGGTGACTACTCCGGCCGTCTCGTGTCGCCAAAGTGCGTCGTACCCTGTGACCTACGGTCCCGATTCGCCGTTTGCGGGCGAAAAAATCTGCTCAATGGGGATGCCAAAGACCTCGGCGATTTTAAATGCCAGCGGCAAGCTGGGGTCGTATTTGCCTTTCTCAATGGCGTTGATGGTTTGCCGGGTAACGTCCAATTGGCAAGCCAGGTCCGCCTGAGTCCAGTCCCGTTCTGCCCTCAGCACTTTCAGCTTATTTTTCATTCGCTTGTCCGTGCTGCCCAGAGACCCGCCACTGACAGGATGTAGGTAATGCCCATGACGAATAGCGTATTCGTGGGGTGGGACTCACTGAGTAGATGCACCGTGGGCAGGCTGCCGTAGATTACGGTAAAAATCATAGTGACGCCCAGGGTTAAAGCCATGGCCTCCAGGTGGGTTTGCCGCTGAAGTTCATCCATGCGCTTTAAAAGCCTAAAAAAGGCAAAGAGCATCATGGCGCCTGCCAGTAGGTTGACCCCGATGGCAAACCCAGTTGCCAAGCCATCATAGTCCCACCACTTCTGCGGCCCAAAGGTGAGGAGGGCGGTGCTTGCCACCCAGGTGGCTGTGGAGATAAAAACTTCCCGCGTACTTCGCTTGATACCGCGTTCCAAGTTGCTCGAGTCTTTAGATACGTTCATTAAGGACTGCCTCTTTTACATAATGTATAGCATGCTTTACATTTTAGACCAATTTAATAATGAAAGTAAAGCGTCCTTTACATTTTTTTGGTGGAGCTTCCCTACGGCCGGGGTATCGGTACGGTGCGGGCTTCGGGGGCTGGGGCAACGGCGCCTGTGATCACCGGCTGAAAGGCGGGGGTGACCGGCTCGAGGGCAAGTGTTACCGGCGGTTAGGTGGCGGAAGAGGTAGGAGTCGAACCCACCAGGCGCTTTGTCAGCCCCTCACTGGTTTTGAAGACCAGGCACCCCACCGGGGACGTCGCTCTTCCGTTGTACTAGGGCTCAGCACCCAATAGCTGGGGCACGTTATCACGCTTGAGCAGCACACGAACATTGCCTTCTCTTCGCGTCAGGCGCAGCCGGTCAAAATATTCAAGAATTTCTACTGTTAGATTGCGACCGGTGGCAAAGCGCTTTTTGAGGTTGCCCACAGACAGTGCTTCCCCTGCCTCACCGGCCGCCACCAGGCGGTGGTAGTAATGGAGAAGTTGCTGGGGCAGGGCGTAGCGATGGTCATTGAGTTGGTGCAACTCACCGCGTCCCAGAGCAATGTGGAAGGCTTGCTGTGCGGCATGCGCTGGCAGGCCCGTTTGCGCCAGTAATTCAGAGAGCAAGGGCAGGGTGTCATGATGTTGTTGCAACTGTCCCCGAAGGGCGCTCCAGTGATCCAGTGCCTCTTTTGACTTGGCTGGCACGAAGTTCTTGCGACTGATGTGACCGTCCCGGAGCGCGAGATACCCCTTGCGCAATTGCGCTTCTACGACGGCCCGTCCCAGGTGGAGCTCAAAAGCAGAGCCCATGTGGGCCTCCAGAACGCTGACTTTGACGCCGGACAACTCGGCATTGGACTGGTGCCAATCTGCGACAAAGCCCTCGAGCCAGCGCTCGACAGCGGCCCAACGTGTTTCTGCAATGGCCCATTGCCTACCGTCCCGTTGGAATGCCCGCGTGCCCGCGGGAAGAGGGAGTCGGTCCGGCATCGAGGGTTGATTACGGATTGCCCCGAAGCGCGTCAGGTCAACCGCGCGCCCACGCTCCAGGAGATTTTTCAATGCTTCCTCGGGGTCCGGTATTTGCTGGGCGCCAAGCCAGTCCAATCGGTCTGCCCGTGACTTGCCAAACTTGGGTCCCTCGGGATCGAGTACCCTGCCGCCGCCCAGAATCAAGGTTTCACCCTGATCACGAATCAGGAAAAGTTCTCCCCATACGGTGCTGACGGGTGCTTCCAACAGAAGCTGGACAAGGCATGAGGCGCCAGCTCCGATCGAACCATCCGCACCCGAGACGATGGCAACGCGCGCCGCCAACCGTTTCGCGCCCAAATACAGCTTCACTGGTGCCATGTGTTTCAGGGCAAAGGGGGCGCTGGCTAACACGGTAATCAGGGCATCTATTCGTATTGTCGGGTCCAAACTCCCGGGGGCAACCAGCCAATCGCCGCGGCTAATTTCCGCCAGTGAGATTTTCCCGGCCAAGCCCAGCGCCACCCGCTGGCCTGCGTTGGCACTCTCCACCTCCTGGTTGTTGGCGCGGAGATGGCGGACACGTACCTCCCGCCCCAGGGGCAGAAGCTTGAGCCGATCGCCCAGGCCAATCCGGCCGGCGCTGGCAGTGCCGGTAACAACCAGACCCACGCCACTGACATTAAAGCTTCGATCAATTGAAAGCCTGAAGTGGCCACTGCACGGAGGTCTCGCAGCGTCCATTGCGGCGGACAGCAAATAGGATTTCAGCGTATCCAGGCCCTGGCCGGATTGGCTGGAGACTTCAAAGATGGGGGGGGCGGGCCAGCGTTGCCTGAGAAGGAGCCCGTCCAATTGCTGCCTTACCACGTCAATCTGGCTCGCCTCTACGCGGTCTACCTTGCTGATCACCACGACCAGCCGCTGAACGCCCAGGATTGCAAGCACATCGATATGCTCAAGGGTTTGGGGCATGGGGCCGTCGTCGGCAGCAACGACCAGCAGACCCATATCGATGCCACCAATGCCCGAAATCATCGTATTGATAAAGCGTCGGTGGCCGGGTACGTCGATAAAGCCCAGGGCGTTGGCCGATGGCGACCTATCGGGCGCGGCTGACGGGGTTTGGCCTGGCGCCAGATAGGCGTAACCTAGATTGATGGATAGTCCCCGCTCGATTTCTTCCGCGAGGGTATCGGTCTCAATCCCCGTCAGTGCCCTGACCAGCGCAGTTTTTCCGTGGTCTACGTGCCCTGCGGTGGCAATAATCACAGCTCAAGCTCACGCAGCTGCGCCACGAGTTGGGTCGCATCCTCATCTTCAAGGCAGCGCAGGTCCAGCCAG
Organism: Luminiphilus sp.; assembly: GCA_022425845.1. Taxonomy (GTDB): domain Bacteria; phylum Pseudomonadota; class Gammaproteobacteria; order Pseudomonadales; family Halieaceae; genus Luminiphilus. The sequence goes on from JAKMEU010000030.1 coordinate 4,429, forward strand.
AGCGCGCCGTCGTGGATACGGCCTATCACGGGTCTTGGCAGCTGCCTAAATGCGCTGCTCAGCTGGCGTAGTTCACGGTCGTCCCCGGATAAAGGCGCCAGGGTTATGGCACTACTGGGAAGGGTTTCGACGGGCAGCGAGCCGCTGCCAATTTGGCTGTGCGCGGCTTCGATGCCAACGCTGTAATCGCCGCCCAGCACAGCCTCGAAGGCGGGTTGTACTGCTTTTGCCACGGCGCGGATATCGTGGGCGTCGCGGGTAATCAGCCGGAGTGTTGGCAGGGTTTCCCTCAATTTTTCCGGGTGGCTGTACAGTTTCAGGGTTTCTGCCAGGGCGGCGAGGGTCATTTTATCGAGACGCAGCGCGCGTTTGAGCGGGTTGGCCTTGAGTTGTGCGATGAGATCTGCGCGTCCGGCCACCAGACCCGCCTGCGGCCCCCCCAGCAACTTGTCGCCACTGAAGGTCACGAGATCCGCCCCGTTACTGATGGCATCGGCCACCGTGGGTTCCTCAGGCAGGCCCAGTGCCCCGAAATCGATGAGGTTGCCGCTGCCCAGGTCAATCATGAACGGCAATCCGTGGTGCCCGGCAATACGCGCCAATTCTTTTTCCCCGGGACGTGCCGTGAACCCTTCAATACGGTAATTGCTGGTATGGACTTTCATGAGCAGCGCCGTTTCGCCATCGATTGCGGCTTCATAGTCTTTGGCGTGGGTCCGGTTGGTGGCGCCTACCTCTTTCAGCAAGCACCCCGCGCGGGTCATTATCTCGGGTACCCTGAAGGAGCCGCCAATCTCTACCAGCTCACCTCGTGAGACCAATACCTTACGGTCCATCGCCAGAGTGTTGAGTGCGAGCAATACAGCGGCGGCATTGTTGTTAACCGCCGTTGCTGCCTCAGCTCCGGTCAGTTCACAGAGCATAGCTTCAACGTGGGATTCTCGATCGCCCCGTTTTCCCGAGTCCAGGTCAAACTCCAGGTTGCTCGCGCGGGTGGCCACGGCGGTGACCGCCGCAATAGCGGACTCCGGAAGATGGGCGCGTCCCAAATTACTGTGCAGGACGATACCGGTCAGGTTAAACACAGGTTTTAGCGTCGATGCTGAGCGCACTGTGAGCTTGGTGGCGACGGCTTCCCTGATACCTTGCGCGCCCAGATCAGGGCTGCCACCCGACGTAATGCTGTCCCGCAAATCCGAGAGGTGCTCCCGAAGCGCCTCCGTCACGCGACCATGACCCCATTGATCCACGTCTGCCGTCATCGTCTCAAGCAGGGTGCTGACGGCAGGTAACTGGCGTAGCTGGGCTTGCTGTCGGTCTTGATCACTCAAAGTTTATTTAATCATGGCTGCCTGGCTGGCCATGTTAGCGGTTATCGGTGTTCTGTTGACAGGGGCCGCCGCCGATTCGTTGGGTAGGCTTCTGGGCGTTTACACATGCCCGCTGGTGATGCCGTGAACCCGCCCGGGTTCTACAGCAGCCTCGCAAAACCAGGGCGCGCAGCGGGTTTCGGTGGCGGCCTCATCCGGGCGCTTTCGGCCAGCAAACAATGGGTAACTGATATAAGCTTTGATGAAACTTCGACGGGGCGCGGCTGCATTCATGACCTGGGAATCTGAAACCGAAGAAATTGTGCGTCGACGTGAGCTGGCTCTCGGTCAGGGTGGTGCTGAGGCCATCGCGAAGCAACACAGCCAGAACCGACTCACGGTACGGGAACGCATCGACTGTTTGATAGATCCCGGCAGTTTCGAGGAGGTGGGGCCCGCTGCCGGGTCACCCCAGTATGACCCGGACGGCAACTTAATCGCTTTTGATCCCGCCAACTTCGTGCTGGGATTTGCCAAGGTAGATGGGCGTCGCATTGTGGTCGGAGGCGAAGATTTTACCCTGCGGGGAGGCTCTCCCTCTCCGGCCGGACTGCGTAAGAGCGTGTACGCTGAAGAGCTTGCGGTGCAGTATCGCCTGCCCCTGGTGCGTCTCCATGAGGGGTCAGGG
>JAKMEU010000096.1 GCA_022425845.1 Luminiphilus sp.
CGGTTGTTACGCAAAAACCATTAATCTCAGCCAGAAAAATGAGCCCATCATCTGGGACGCCATCCGCTTTGGCGCCATTGTCGAAAATGTGGTGCTCGACGACAAACGCCGGGCCGATTACAACGACACAAGCCTCACGGAAAACGGGCGATGCTGCTATCCCCTGGAACACGTGGCCAAACGTGTACCGCAGAACAGCGGTGGCGAGCCAAAATGCGTGGTTTTTCTGACCTGCGATGTGTCCGGCGTCCTTCCGCCCGTCTCCATCCTGTCTAAAGAAGCGGCGGCATTTCATTTTCTGTCGGGTTATACGGCCCGCGTAGGCTCCACCGAGGTGGGTGCGGAGGCAGGCATCCACCCCACATTCTCAACCTGTTTCGGCGCCCCTTTTATGCCACGACCCGCCGGTGATTACGCGGAATTGCTGATGAAGCGGGTGGAAGATTTCGGCAGCCAGGTCTACCTGGTCAATACCGGCTGGAGCGGCGGCTCGGGAGGTCCCGGCGGCACAGGCGCCCGATTTCCGATACCCGTGACCCGGGCCGTGGTAAATGCCGCGCAAAGCGGTTGTTTACTGGAGGCGGAAACCCGCCATCTGGAGACCCTCAACCTGACGTTCCCAACCGCCATTCCCGGCGTTGATGACAAATACATCGATCCGAAGGCGGGTTGGGGGGACGATGCCGCCTATGAGGCGCAGGCCGAGAAGCTGGCAGCCCTGTTTCAGGAAAACATCCAGAAATTTGAGGTCGATGACGCCATCATCGCGGCGGGCCCCAAGTCACAATGACACCGAATCACACCGCCACACGACAGGGCGGTGTGCCCTGCAACCGAATCGATGGCTGAGGCGACTGATCAGCCAAACGGTGGTCCGGCACTGCAGACCGACACCGCACCCCATGTCACACGGCAGTTGAAAACGCCACGCCAAACCCCCCGAGCCGGCGACTTCTATGTGTGTGAATTCCCCAAGTCAGGGATTACCTTCCTGACCGTGCTGCTGGCCAACGCCCTGCTGATCGCGAATGGCTACCGCGCCCGGGCTACTTTTGCCTCCGTTCGCAACTACATTCCCGATTTGTGTATCGGAGACTCGGTGGAGGCCCACAGCTTCGCCGACCCGCCCTTGAGGTTCTACAAGATTCACTCTGAGTTCTCGCCCCAGTTCATACACGGCCTGTATCTGGTCCGACATCCGGTGAACGTAATGGCGAGCAACCTCCGCTATGCCATTGGCCGCGGTTGGTGGCACAAGGACAGCGCAGAAGACTTTCTTGATCACCCCATACTGGGCATCGAGGCATGGAAACGTCACGTCAACGGCTGGCTTGTCGAACACAACTTTGCCTCGGACGTTATTTTTATCCATCTGTTGCGATACGAAGACCTGGTGGCCGACCCGGAAACCCAGCTCCGTGCCCTGGATCGAAACTTTGGCTGGCAACTACCCGAGAACGCTATCGTCGGTGCGGTGGACGCCGCGTCACGCGACCACATGCGCTCCCAGGAAGCGTTCTACCGCGATCATAATCCCAACCATCAGTTCGAGTTTGTGTCCTCCGAAGGATCGGACGTGGGTCCCGCATTGCGTGCACGCGTGATGGAGAGCTGCCAGGCCGAACTCAACCTTCTGGGTTATAGCGGCTGACACCGCCATCCGGGATGATCCCTGCACAGCAGGCAGCACCGCTAGTTGACGTGGACCTGCTCCGGGCTGCTACCGCCCACGGCCTCCCGCTCACCCCGAGTACCCAGGATACGCTGGCAGAAACGTGCCAGGTCGTCACCCACGAGGTAAAGCGCCGGCACCAGTACAAGTGTCACGCCGGTGGCAAACAGGACACCGAACGAGAGTGACGTCACCATCGGAATCAGGAACTGTGCCTGCATGCTGGTTTCGGACATGATGGGCAGCAGCCCTACAAAGGTGGTCAGTGAGGTCAGGATAATCGGGCGGAACCGGTCCTCTCCTCCCTGCAACAAGGCATCCCACAGCTCATAGCCCTGCTCCCGGAGGTTGTTGACCCGGTCTATCAATACCAGGTTGTCATTCACGACCACACCCGCACAGGCTATGACACCCATCATTGAGAAGATGCTGATTTCCCAGTTCAGCAGTGCGTGTCCAAATATCGCGCCCATGATGCCAAAGGGAATTGCAGTGAGAACCAATAGGGGCTGCCAGTAGGACCTGAATGCGATGGCCATGAGGCCAAAAATGATGAGCATGGCCAGCCCCATAAACTGCAGCATGACACGCTTGAATTCGGCCTCCTCCTGCAATTCACCGTCGAGGTTGAGCTCCAGGCCCGGGTATTCCTGCTGCCAGCGAGGTAGCATCTCCGCGATAATGCCATCGACCACCTCTCGAGAGCTGGCGCCGTCGCGGCGCACATCGGCCCGCACCTCCAGCGTCCGCATTCGATTGAGGCGGTCCAGTTTCTGAAAGCCCGGTTCGATGCTGTAGGTTGCAACGGTCTCAAAGGGTACCTCCGTACC
>JAKMEU010000129.1 GCA_022425845.1 Luminiphilus sp.
GATTGCACCCTGGCCGCCTTTCTGCAGTTCATGCGCTTTACGGAGACTGATTTGCTGGGTGCGCGGGATGCGTTGCGTCGCTGGGACGAATCTTATCGGGCCAGGCCGACTGTAAATAAACTGTTTATGGTCTAAGCTGCAGAGACGGCGCTCCCAAAGGTCAGGGGTTCCCTACACAAAGAGATGTGGCTTATGACAGGGGTGCGTGCCGTTACAGTCAGGGTTGTGGTGATAAGGCACATCCTGTCGCGCTTGATGGACACCAAGCGCTGGAATCGTCAATGAGGGCAGCGCCCTTACCGCTGCGAATCAAGCTGGCTTATGGCCTGGGTTCAGTTGCTTACGGCATCAAGGACAACGGCTTCGCCTATTTTCTGTTGCTGTTCTACGGCACCGTTGTCGGACTGGAACCTGCTCTGGCCGGAACGGCCCTGCTGATCGCGCTGCTTTTTGATGCGGTGAGTGATCCTTTGGTGGGTTACTGGTCGGATAACACGCGCAGCAGGCTGGGCCGGCGCCATCCGTTTATGTACGCCAGCGCGCTACCAGTAGCAATGTGCTACTACCTGCTCTGGCAGCCCCCAGACTGGGGTAGTCAGGGTTTGTTTTTCTACCTCCTGGGTTTTGCCATTCTCATTCGCACACTGATTACCTTTTTTGAGACCCCAAGTTCTGCGTTTATGCCAGAGCTCACCCAGGACTACGATGAGCGAACGACGGTCCAGGCCTGGCGCCACTTCTTTGGTTGGGCAGGCGGTGCATCCCTCGCGGTCATCATGTTTGGTGTGTTGCTGGTGCCGACGGATGAGTATGCCGTTGGCACACTGAATCGCGAGGGCTATGAGACCTACGGCCAGCTGGCGAGCGTCCTTATTTTTGTCGTCATCCTGATATCCGCGCTGGGCACCCAGAGCCGCGTGCATATCACCGATTTTCCTGCCCGTCCCCCCAAGCGCATCGGCGAGTTGTTTGGAGAGATGCTGGAGCTACTGCTGGATCGCAGTTTCCTCGCGCTGTTCATCTCGGGAATGGCCAGTGCGGCGGCGGCAGGTTTGACGGCGGCACTGACGTTTCTGATGCTGACCTATTTCTGGGAGTTTTCGTCGCTTCAAATCTTTTACTGGACCGCCATGGTGGTTGTTTCTGCCGCGCTCGGTTTACTGGTGGCGCCCCGCGTGGCCAGACGCCTGGGTAAGAAGCGCGCTGTTATCACCCTGGGTATTGTCGCGTTCTTGTTACAGCCCGCCGCTGTGGTGCTACGCCTTTTTGGCTGGCTGCCCGAAAACGGCGATCCCCGCCTGTTTCCTATGTTGCTGACATTACAAACCATTGACCTGGGGTTGATTATTGCCATGCAGGCGGTGTCGGCTTCTATGGTGGCTGATCTTGTTGAACAGGCTGAGGTCCGGACCGGCCGGCGTAACGAGGGTGTTTTCTTTGCCGCCATGACTTTTATCAGGAAGACCAACCAGGGCATCGGCGCTTTTATCGCGGGACTCCTGTTGCAGATCGTGGCGTTCCCCAACGGTGCAGCGCCCAGCGAGGTGTCCGCAGATACGGTTTGGAATCTGGGTGCATTACTTGTCCCGAGCCAATACCTGTTGTGGGGTGTGATGTTGGTTGCTATCGGTTTTTATCGTATCGACCGGAGCCAGCATGAGGCTCATCTCAAGGTGCTGGCAGACCGTGACGCCCCGTCCCAGTCAGATGAACCTTAGCGGGTGAAGACAGGTAGACTGTTGGCCTGAAACAGCAGTTCCTGAAAGGGTTTTGCCATGCTGACGCACGGGAACAGAAGATTTGGCCGGGTTTTAACCTCCCCGGCGAGCGCAAGAGTGCGGGTGCTCTGGTGCGTAAGCCAGGGTCATGCTTTGCAGTGGGCAAAGGTGTTCTGATATGACGACTCGCGTTTTGGTTGCCGGTGCGAGTGGTTACATTGGTCGCCACGTGGTCATGGAACTGTTGCGCCGGGAGCACGAAGTCGTGGCGCTGCTGCGCCGGGACACGACGTGGGATCTAAACCATCCCAATCTGGAGACGGTGAGGGTGGAGCTGACCGAACCCGGTGCATGGACGGGCGCGATCCAACCCTGTTCGGCCATCGTGTCTTGCCTTGCCAGTCGAACGGGCGGTGTCGAAGACGCACGACGCGTGGAGTTTGACGCCAATAGCGAACTGCTCAAGGCCGCCGTTAGCTGGCAAGTCAGCCGATTTGTCTTGTTGTCTGCAATTTGTGTGCAAAAGCCGAGGCTGGCATTCCAGCGGGAAAAGCTTCGTTTTGAGGGCGCGCTGCAAAGCTCGGGCGTGCCCTGGACGATCGTTAGGGCGACCGCTTTTTTCAAATCCCTGTCGGGCCAGATTGAGCGAGTGCTCTCGGGAAAGCCCTTTTTCGTCTTTGGAGACGGCACACTAACCGCTTGCAAGCCTATCGCTGAGGAGGATCTTGCGGCTTATCTTGTGGACCGACTGCGCGATCCTGCGGCAGCGGGCGTGATCCTGCCTGTGGGCGGTCCCGGCCCGGCCATAACGCCTCGGGAACAGGCGGCGTTGCTGGCTCGCCTACTGGGTAAACCGGTCCCCGTGCGTGCACTGCCGCCCGGCCTTTTCCTGCTGTTTGCCGCCGTGCTTAAACCCTTGGGTTTTTTCTCCAGCCGACTTCGTGACCGTGAGGAATTTTTTCGTATCGCCCACTTTTACGCCACTGAGTCCATGCTGTTGTGGTCCGAGGAGAGCCAGCAATACCGTGCTGACCTGACGCCAGAGGCGGGTTCAAAAGGTCTGGAGGACTGCTATCGGGGCCTGATCGACGGGGATGCCACGCATGATCTTGGCGAGCACAAGTTGTTTTGACGGCGTGAGACTTCCCCTGCCAACAGCCCAAAAGCGCAGCGATGACGCAACTGATTGCCCCACTGTTCTGGTGCTTGGAATGGGGGATACCGGGGTATTGACGGCGGCGCACCTGCCCCGGGGATGCCGCGTGGTGGGCGTAACGACCAAGCCCATGTTGGTCAGCGGTCAGGAACTGGGGCAGCGACTGTCGGATCAGGATAACTGGCGACGGGATTATTTGTTGCCACTGGCGAAATTCAGGCGCCTTGGACGTGTCGAAATAATTCACGACAGAGTCACGGTCGTTGACCCGGACCACCGGACCGCCACTGTGGCGACGGCTGCTGGGACGAGAGGCATCTTGCCTGGGATTACCTGATCATTGCTACCGGCGTCAGCAATGGGTTTTGGCGTGACGACCGGGTGGAGACGCCCGCTTCCATTGAACGCCGGCTGTCAGCCCAGGTGGCTTCGGTCGAAGCCGCAGGGTCCATTGCGGTTGTGGGAGGAGGGCCCTGCGGCACCAGCACGGCGTTTAATCTCAAGCGCGCCTACCCGGAAAAAAAAGTGACGCTTTATGTTTCGGGTCTGCTGCCATTACCCGGGTATGCCGATGAAACCCGGCACTATCATCGGGACGCCCTGCGCCAGCAGGGCGTGTTGCTGGTCACCAATCGAAGGGTGGTTTTACCGGCTACTGAGGCGCAGGCACAATTAACCGGAGGTCGACTCCAATTTGAAGATGAGTCCCCTGAAGTTCGGGCAGACCTGATTATTTGGACGGCAGGGCAGTTGCGTCCACACACTAGTTTCCTCCCGGACCACATGTTGGATGAGCGGGGTTTTGTGTTAACTGATGCTCATCTCAATGCTAGGGGCTATTCGCGTATTTTCGCCATCGGCGACGTGGCAGCCACCGATCCACTACGCTGTTCCGCGCGCAATTGGGCCTATCGCACGCTCTGTCGAAATGTGGCTGCGTGCCTCGATAACAGGGTGCCAACGGCGGTATTCACCCCCCCTGCTGCGCGCTGGGGCTCGGTGCTGGGTGTACAGCCTGAAGGGCTGAAACTTCATGGACCGCAGGGAAAAAGACGACGCTTACCGCGGTCGTTCGTGCGGCGCTTTCTTTATCCCTTCATTGTGCGACGGTGGATTTATGGCGGCACAACGGACGGACCGTAGCGCCGCCTGGCGCTTTTAAAACAAGCCTTGCTGGCCTAGTTGGCGAGCGCGCAAAGAAATCGCAATGGCTCGCGGGTAATCCCGCGGGACTGTCGGCGCGTACTTTAATAGCCGTCTATCTTGAACAGACCAGACATTCCCCAATTGGAGGAGCCGTGTCATGAATGAAACCGATGAAAACGAAGAGCGCTTTCTGGCAGGGTTCGACCGGATGGTGCTGAACCTGTTCAGCGTGGGTGAACGCCTGGTACTGGTGATCATTGGCATTCTCGCGATGGTGGCGGTTGCCATGGAACTGATTGAGTTTTCCCGGGAGGGCAGTGTTCGGCTGGCCGATCTGCTCTTGCTGTTTATTTATCTCGAGGTGGTTGGAATGGCCTGCGCCTACTACGCAACCCACAGCGTCCCCGTAACCCTGCCGGTGCTCATTGCCATTACGGGCATTACCCGGCTGATTATCCTGCAGGGCAAGGAGTTCGAACCTACCCAGTTGGTATTCGAGGCGGGAGCCGTTCTGCTCCTGGCCCTGGGTTATGGTGTGCTCAGTTGGGCTACAGAGCGTTTTCGTAATGCCAAAAAAGGTGCTGCAGGTGAAATACGGTCGCTAGACTAGAGCCCAAGGCGCCCCTGTGGTGCTTCATTGGTTGTCGCTAAGGCTATGTCCCAACACCTGAAATCCCGAGGGCGCTGGCTTCTGCTGGTCCTCATAACCGTCTTTATCGGGGTGCCCTGGTATTGGCCGGGGGACCGTGCGCTGGAGGGTTGGCTGATTCCCGCCTGGGCATGGGTCGCGCTGGGTGCGGCGTGGCTTCTTTCGATGCTGGTTGTGTGGGGAGCGATGCGAGGCTGGCCCGACGAGGACGCGGACGGATGATGCAGGGTCTGCCGTTGGCGCCCTGGAGCCTTGGGTTTGTAGCGGTCTACCTGTTTTCACTTCTGGCAATAGGGTGGTTTGCCCGCAGCCGTCGACGGGACGACACGCTGGGAGATTACTATCTGGGTGGGCGGACTATGGGGCTCTGGGTGCTTATGCTCACCCTGTTCGCCACCCAATACAGCGGTAACGCGCTGTTCGGTTTTACCGGTCAGGCGTATCGCGTCGGCTTCACCTGGTTGAGCATTCTCCACAGTATGATTGCCGTCGTGGCCGGTTACCTACTCTTCGCCCCGCAGCTGTATCGGCTGTCCAAACAGCAGCAGTTTGTGACCCCCAGTGATTACATTGACTTTCGCTTCCCCTCGCGGGCTTTGGGCGTCCTGGTGGTCCTGTGCCTCTCGGTTGTCCTGATCAATTACGTGCTCGCTCAACTCAAGGTCATGGGACATATTGTTGAGGGTTTGAGTGGAGGTCGGGTTGATGCCGTATGGGGCGTGGTGGCCCTGGCCCTGATCATGTTGGTCTATTCCTCACTGGGCGGGTTGCGCAGTGTGGCCTGGACCGATGCCATTCAGGGCGCCATGATGCTGGCAGGGTTTGTCCTGATTGCCGTTATCGTGCAGCGCGATATGGGAGGTTGGGTAGCTGCTTTCACCGAACTGCGGGAGGTGGCGCCCGAGAAGTTGCAGCCGCCCACGGGTCGCGCCGCAATAACCTGGTTTTCAACCGTTATTCTCATCGGCGTGGGAGCGTCGGTTTATCCTCAGGCGATTCAGAGAATTTATGCCGCGCGTTCCGCGGCAACCCTGCAGAAATCCCTCGCCGGCATGGCGGTATTGCCCCTGTTTGCCGTGGTGGTGGTCCTGGCGCTGGGTTTCGTTGCCATCGCACGCTATCCCGGCCTGGAGGGCAGTGCCGCCGATCAGGTCATGGCTTTGATCATGCGCGACCTGCTTGCCACGGGCTGGCTGGGCCATGCCGTTGTGACGCTCCTCCTGAGCGCCATCCTCGCGGCGCTGATGAGCACGGCCGACTCGGCCCTCCTGGCGCTTTCATCAATCTTTGCCAAGGACGTCTATCGAAAGTACCTCCGGCCTGACGCCAGTGACAGCGCCTGCACCCGAGCGGGGCAATGGCTTGCCTGGGGTGTGCTGGGTATCCTGATCTGGATCTCGACCCTCGAGGACCTCACCCTCTATCGACTCTTTGTGCTCAAGTTCGAAATTTTGCTGCAGATCGCCCCCGCCTTTTACCTGGGGATCAATTTCACCTCGCTGAGCTCCCGCTCTATCTTACTGGGCTTGTGTGCCGGCCTGACTACGGCCATCGTGGGGTGGTCCGCTGGATCAATGCCGCTGGGGTTGCATCCGGGAACGCTGGGACTCATGGCCAATGTCCTGGTTGTGGTGGCAAGCCATTACGTCCTGCCCCCGGCTCAACCGGCGGCGGGACGGGGCGAGGGGTTACCGTAATCTTGGTTTTTGGGTGATGTGCCTGATCTTCGCTACGTAGGGTCTCAGCCTTTAACATTGGCTCGACCTGCTGCAGTTAACGTAGAAGATCACTCCTCGTTTCTGTGCCGGTCGGATTGATGTACCGCCAATAGGACTCATGATTCAACAGCGCCTTTTTTACCGGACGCGAAAATTTATCGGATGCGAAGACGACGGATCGAAGTAGTGAAAGGATTGTTTGGGCTATGGTTGCCCGGGTTGTTTGCCGGATTTGTAACATCCGTTTGCGCGCAGCAGACGACCTTGCCCGTGATTGCCAATGGCGAGCTGGGGGCAACATGGGATGTTGGCATTGCTGCATTCGACGCCGGCATCAATTACGAGTCCTGCATCAACGACTTCGGTGCAGGCTGCCCCAATGTGGACTGGCGCTGGTCCGAAGGTTGCGATGGTTACGACGTGCTTGCGCTGGAATACCCGGGCACCGGTGTGTTGGCGGGTGTTTATTTCAAGGCGTCCGCACCCCAGGACCTTTCGAATTTTTCCGGTGGAACCATTGAGTTTGATGCGCGGGCCTCACAGCCCGGCACGGCCCTCACCATCAAGGTGGACTGCGTCTATCCCTGTACGTCCGGAGATTTTCAGATTCCCACCACGATCGGGACGTCCTGGCAGCGCATCTCAATAGCTGTCGACGATTTGGTCGCTCAGGACCTGGACCTGAGTCGCATTGATACCGGTTTGGTGATCTGGCCCTCTGGGTTGGGCGAAGTCGTCATCGAGTTGGACAACCTGTTTTGGCAGACGAGCGCAAATCCGCCTCCACCGCCGCCGCCCGCCGCTGGCACGGGTGGTCCCGTTTTACTGTTGGATTCCCTGTCCGGGCAGGCCAATACTTCGCCCACCCGTTATCCGGGTTACCAGCTGGCCTGGGCGGATGAGTTCGAGCAGTCGGCGCTGGATTTGGCCTCGTGGAATTTTGATATCGGTGGCGGAGGCTGGGGCAACAATGAGTTGCAGTACTACCAGCAAGATAACGTCACCATCGATCGAGGCCATCTCGTTATCACCGCAAAAAGGGAGTCGCGGGGCGGGCGTGACTTTACCTCATCGCGAATAAAGACCGAGGGCGAGATGGAGTTCGGTTTTGGCCGAGTGGACATTCGGGCTGCGTTACCGCGCGGGCAGGGTATTTGGCCCGCCCTTTGGGCGCTGGGCGCTGACTTTCGCGAAGTCGGCTGGCCCTATTGTGGTGAGCTGGACATCATGGAAATGATAGGCGGCGCGGGCCGGGAAGATACGGTGCACGGCACCATGCACTGGAACGTGGGCGGCCTGGGCACACCCTACGCGCCGACCTACGAGGGTGGTTACTTCAAAAAGGCCAGCGATGATTTTGGGTCAGGTTTTAATGTCTTCAGCATGATCCGGGAGGCAAATCGGGTGCAGTGGCTGGTCAATGGTGAGCTGTATTACCAGCGAACCCTGACGACGGCACCGGATTTTGATGCCTTTGGTAATCCGTTCTTCCTTATTTTCAATATCGCTGTGGGCGGAAACTGGCCCGGCTCGCCCGATGGGTCCACACAGTTTCCACAGCGTATGGTGGTTGATTACGTTCGCGTTTTTACAGCGAATAATGTCGACCAGGATTCTGATGGTGACGGTGTGCCGGATTCCGAGGATGCGTTTCCGGTGGACCCGGAAGAATCAGTCGACACCGATGGGGATGGTGTGGGTAACAATGCGGATCAGGATGACGACGGCGACGGGTACGGGGATCTTGAGGATCAATTCCCCCTGGATCCGACCGAATGGCTGGACAGCGATGGTGATGGGGTGGGTGATAACGCCGACGTCACCCCTGATTTCGATGCGGCCGCCGCACGCTTCAATACCCTGCTCATGCTGATTGAGGCTAACCGCAAGGGCGAGACCTTCGACAAACGTTCCCCGAACTAGCCGCCGGGGCACCCCACTGCGGTGACTGTTTTCTCGGCGTGTTGTTCGAGGGCGCATCAGACAGCCCAGAGGCCACCGGCGACAAATGCGGGCGCCGCCCCCCGGAGCTTCCCGGCCACCCAACGGCCATCGTGAGCGCGAATCGCGTCCGCCCCGCGTGAACCTGGCTGGACCCGGTGGCGACTCAGGGCTAGGCTGTGGTCACGTAGGTACAGGAGATGGCCATGTCACAAGCACTGGAGGAATCCATCCGTCGCTGGATAGGCGCCGGACTCACCACTTCCAATAAAGTGGCACGACAGCTGAAAAACCCCTGGCGGAAACATCCTTTTCTGACGGGTATTCATGAGCCCGTTAGAGAGGAGCTGAGTCTCACCGACTTACGGGTAGAGGGTGATATTCCAAAGGCGCTGAAGGGCTGTTATGCCCGCATTGGTCCCAACCCCTTTGCGCCCGATCCCCGCGGCCATCATTGGTTTTTGGGTGATGGCATGGTGCACGGTATCCGCCTGGCTGATGGCCGGGCAGAGTGGTATCGCAATCGCTATATCCGCGCCCGCGCTCTGGAGGAGGCGGGGGGCCCGCCCGCGGCACCGGGTCCCAGGGCCGGCCCGGGGGATACGGTTAACACCAATATTCTAAAGTTGGCGGGTCGAAATCTCGCGCTTGTGGAGGCCGGGACGCCGCCGGTTGTGTTGGACGAGCGACTCGACACGGTGGCCTACACGGATTTCGATGGCGCCCTGAGTAGTCCGTTTACCGCTCACCCCCACGAGGATCCTCTGACGGGCGAGTGGCATGCCATTACCTACACGCCGTTGAGTCCCGATCGCGTCTGGCACGTCGTGATCGATGGTCAGGGTGCGGTCAAAAAACAGGTCAGCATACCGGTGCCTGACGGACCTTCGATCCATGAATGCGCAATTACCCAGCGCTTTGTGGTCGTTTTTGATTTACCGGTGACGCTGTCACTGGGTGCCATGGCGAAGGGCTTTAAATTTCCCTATCGCTGGAATTCCCAGCGACGTGCCCGTGTCGGCCTGTTACCCAAGGAGGGAGTGGCCGACGATATTATCTGGTGCGATGTGGACCCCTGCTTCCTGTTCCATGTGGCCAACAGTTTCGATGCTGATGAGCACACCGTGGTGATCGATGCGGCTGTTTACGACACCATGTTCGCCCATGGGCCTGATGGCCCGAATGGACAAGCATTGGGCCTGGAGCGGTGGCGGATTGATCTTCGAAGTCGCAGGGTTCAACGTGAAACCTACGACGCAACGCCGCAGGAGTTTCCCCGCGTCGATGAACGTTATTTCGGCCGCGCCTATCGTCACGTCTGGAGTGTAGGGCTGCCCAGCGATCCGGTTTCAAATTTTGCGGAACCCAACGAACTTTTCCATCATGACCTGGAGATGGGTCAGCGGCATGTTTATCGTTTTGGTCCCCAGCATGTGGGCGGGGAATTCGTATTTGTGCCCGATGAGCGCTCAGCGTCTGAAGGTGAGGGCTGGTTGATGGGTTATGTCGTTGATACGGCAACCGGTGGCAGCGAGCTGCGCATTCTCAATGCACAGGCAATATCGGAAGGTCCCGTCGCCACGGTTCACGTGCCGCGTCGTATTCCACCGGGGTTCCACGGCAATTGGATGCCCGATCCTGCTGACTGAGAGTCGCAGCGGTCGGGCACTTCGGTCAGCGGAATGATGCGATGTCCCGCAGCGGTTTTTTGCAGGTTGCGGCTCTGGGAACCTGGGCGTCTGCGGCGGCATATCCCACGACCAACAAAATGAAGGGGCGTTCGTTGGTCGGGCGATCCAGAATTTTATTGAGGAACTTCATGGGACTTGGGGTGTGGGTCAGCGTGGCTAGCCCAGCCTCGTGCAGGGCATTGATCAGGAAGCCCGTTGCAATGCCAACAGACTCAGAAATGTAGTAGTTCTTGCGCTTGCTCCCGTCCCCCTCAATGCCGTAGCGCTCCGCGAAAATCGCTATCAGCCACGGGGCGGTTTCCAGAAAGGGCTTCTGCGCATCGGTTCCCAGCGGTCCAATATCTTCAAGCCATGTCGTGCCGGCCTTGCCGGCGTAGAAAGCGCGTTCTTCAATTTCAGCGGCTATACGGATTTCGCGCTTGATCTCCGGATCGCTGACGCAGGCAAAGTGCCAGGGCTGGTGGTTCGCACCGGAGGGTGCAGTGCCAGCAGCGCGGATGGCGGTTTCAATGATCTGTTGGTCTACCGGTTGCTCGGAAAAATGTCGCACCGTTCGACGGGTACTGATGGTTTCGAGGTAGCGGCGGCTTCGGTCCAGCCCTTCAGCAGCTGTTAGTTGGGGTCGATGGGGCAGTGGTACAGGGTCGTAGTCATAATCCATTCGGTATTTCCCCGACGGTAACGGACACCACAGTTTGCCGGCGCCAAGGGTAGGCACCGGGTGACCATGGTGCAGGTTGGTTCGATCCCATCCTGCTTAAAACCAGCGTTGCTTGCTGTGGTCAGACTGTTTGTCAGAACACCCAGGCAATCAACAGCCAATTAAAAATAAAGAAGGTGAAGAACGCGGGGAGGATGTACTGAATCTCTCCCAACAAGCCATCGCCGGCCACAACGGCAAAAAAACCCAGCACCACCAGGGTCAGCACAAAGGCGTATTTGGCGGCTGATTTCAGCGTGACCCCGGGGTCAAGGGCGGCGCTGACCCCAGCCATCATGTCCGGTAGGATCCAGGCCACGCCCAGAACCACCAGTCCCAGAAAAACCAGCAACGCTACGGTCCAGCCCAGCTTGGATTTAAATTGGCCATCCATCAGTCTGCTCCCACGCGACCGAGCAATCTTTCCCTGATGTCGGCCGGGTCGGGCATCCCTCTCAGTCTGACTTCGGGCTCGTCACCCGCTGTGTAGACGTCGATGTCACCGGTACCGAACATACGCTGACCCAATGATTGGTTCACCGTAACGGTCCTCACGCTGTCGGTGCGCAGCTGCGCGCGCTCCTTGCTGAGTACGCCCTGTTCATACAGGAGATCGTTGCCATCAATGACCATGCGGGTTGTCTTGACCTTCACAAACCAAATCAGCAGCAGAATGATGCCCAGACCAAACACCGGGATCAGCAGGAGATAGAAAATGAAGGTAAAAGGCGCGTTGCGGAACATGGGCGGAGACACTTCCAGTCTCTGATGCTCGTCTGTCATGGGTTTCCCTCCTTGGTTGACACCGCTCTTGTTACCATGAGTTCGCCTGTTTTGCACATGGATTTGAGGTTTTGCCGTCGTCCCCCCCCGGGTGGGTGTCACTGGCCTTTTCGGCGGGTCTCCCCGTTGCCTGCCGCGTGCTCCCTGCGTAGGGTAGCGGCAGATACGATACCGGCACACAGATCACCATGACCCTCGACCTCACCTGGACTCTCTTGAGCTGCGTTTTCTTTATGGGTCTCGTGGCCGCAATAGCGTACCGCCAGACCCGGGGTGAGGTCAGTTCTGCCGAAGGCTATTTTCTGGCAGGGCGCGGTCTGGGTGCGCCCATTATTGCAGGCTCGCTGCTGCTGACGAATCTCTCAGCGGAGCAGCTCATAGGGCTGAACGGCTCTGCTTATGGATTCAACCTCAGCAGTATGGCCTGGGAGGTGACAGCCGCTGTTGCTACGG
>JAKMEU010000161.1 GCA_022425845.1 Luminiphilus sp.
CCATTAACCCCTTCGTTCTGAGCCTGCAGCTGGATGGGGTTGGGCTGGCAGATCCTGAGGGTCAACCATTGGCCGCCGCTGAACAGATCTTTGTCAATGTTCAACTGTCTTCGCTATTCAATTGGGCCCTCACACTGGCCGAATTTCGGCTTACGGCGCCCAGGCTGGACCTGGCCCGAGATGCGCAGGGCCAGCTCAATATTGATTTTATGTTAGCGGGGGAAGAATCCACTCCCTCCCCTTCGGAGGAAGCATCCACTGGGCTGCCACGATTTCTTATTCACAACCTGATCATAGATCAGCTCGCCCTTAACTGGCGGGACACAGTCAATGGGGACCCGGTGACGACCCGGCTTGGACCCGCCAGCATCGCCATCGAGCAACTCAACACCTTGCCGGATCGCAGCGGCAATCAGACAGTAGCCATCGAATCTGACGATTTTGGTTCTCTCAACTGGTCGGGCAGCATCAGCCTGAACCCGTTTTTCTCCAGCGGAAAAGCGGCCGTCAGCGGGGCCAAGTTCACCGTACTGTCAGCCTATCTGAGACATGACCTGGGCTTCGATATCCAGAAGGGTTCTGCATCAGCAAACTTTGACTACTCCGTGTCGATCCCTGAGGGTGGCGGCGTCTCGGCCAGCATCAACGACTTCGAACTGGTCATCAGCGCGCTCGAAATGCAAACCCTGCACCCCCCTGAGGACTTCGACAGCAGGGTACTGTCACTGCCTGCACTCAAACTCAATCTCCGTGAGGTTTTGTGGCCCGAGCAGGTCCTCACGGCCGAATCTCTGGTGATTGAGGGCGGCAACCTCAACCTGCTGCGTGACACCGACAATCTGCTGAATCTTGTGCCACGCAATGCTGGCGACGGCGGGGATGACGTCTCGGAGACATCTGCCGCAGAACCCTGGAGCCTCTCGCTCGAACGCTTCCAGCTGGCAGACTTCGCCGTCGACTTTGAAGATCGGGCCGTGTCACCGCATGCCAAGGGTGGGTTGACCAACATTGACTTCAGTATGGAACAGCTTAACAACCAACCCGGCAGCCGGTTTCCCACGGCGCTGTCCTTCGAAGGCCATGCAGGGGGCCGCGTTGCCCTGGAAGGTCAGGTACAGGCCCTGCCGGCGCCAGAGTTTCAGTTTCAGATACGCACTGAACAGGCGGGCCTGAAAAATCTCCAGCCCTATGTTGCGCCCCTTGCCGATATGGAAATGACCTCCGGCACCCTTGACCTTGAAGGTGAGTTACGTGGCGGAGCCGACCAACCGCTCTTCTTTGACGCCAGCCTTACCGTGGCTGACCTGGAACTGACCGAGACCAAAGAAGGCGCCCGACTGGGCAGCTGGCAGGCCATGAGCGTCGATCGACTGACTGTCGACCTTGCCGACAACAACGTCCAGGTATCAGAAGTGCGCTTCGAAAGGCCTTACGCGGAGGTCGTGATCACCGAATCAGGCACCCTGAACGTTGCGCGTATCAATAAGGATCCGGGCCATTCCGATGCGCCCGCAACATCCGACGCAGAACAACCCGAGGCGGCGGATACACCGACGGGAACAGCAACACAGGGAGCCTCTGTCAACGAGGCACCTTCTACAGGTGAAGCATTGGCTACAGGTGAAGCATTGGCTGTGACCATTGGCCGCGTGGTTCTTGATGACGCGGCGGTCGATTTTTCAGACTTTTCCCTGCCCATCCCCTTCGCCGCCAATATCACCCGTCTCAATGGCGATATGACGACCATTTCCACTGTTAGCAGTGAGCCCTCGACACTCAATTTTGAAGGCGCTGTCGACGAATTCGGAATGGTCCGCGTAACGGGCGCCCTCACCCCCCTTGATCCCAGTTTGAATACTGACGTAAAGGTGACGTTTCAAAACATCGAAATTCCAAAATTCACGTCCTACAGTATTCCATTTGCCGGTCGGGAGATATCAGAGGGCCGCCTGAAACTGAATCTCGACTACACGGTCGATAAAGGCCAATTGCTGGGCAAGAACAGCATCGTCATCAGCGAGTTTGAACTGGGCGAGGAGGTACCTCATCCCGATGCCACCTCACTCCCCCTTGAGCTGGCTGTGGCACTACTCAAAGATGTCGAGGGCAATATTAACCTCGATCTGCCGGTGTCAGGCGATATCAATGATCCTGAATTCAGCTACGGAGGCATTGTCGGTCGAGCGCTGGCCAACCTGATCGTCAAGATCGTAGCGTCACCCTTTATGCTATTGGGCAACCTCGTT
Source organism: Luminiphilus sp. (assembly GCA_022425845.1). Lineage (GTDB taxonomy): Bacteria > Pseudomonadota > Gammaproteobacteria > Pseudomonadales > Halieaceae > Luminiphilus. The sequence continues at coordinate 2,247 of JAKMEU010000161.1, forward strand.
GGGATGGACGCAGGAGAGCTCGATAATCTCAGTTTTTATCCCGGGCGTTATGATCTCACCCCCCCCGAACTTGAAAAAATTGGCAAGCTGGCTGAGGCTCTGGACCTTCGACCGGAACTGTCTGTAACGATACCGCCCACCGTGACCGCTCAACATGACCGCATGACGTTACAGCGCCGTTCACTGGAGGCAAAGGTGGAGGGTATCCTGGAGGCAACGCAGGATGATGACGCCCTGTACGCCGATAAGCGTCAGGCTGCACTGGAGTCCCTCTACCGGGAGGCATTCCCCGGGAGTCAGGAACTGGAAGCCCTGCAGGCCACTTTCACCACGACAGCTGAAGACGATGACGAGCCCCGTTTTGACAGCCTGGCCTACACGACCGAGTTGGAAGGCTGGCTGGTTGAATTACAGTCCATTACTGACCTGGAGCTGGAAACGCTGGGGCGGCAAAGAGCCGAGTCGGTACAAACGGCTCTGCTCCAGGCCAAGCCCGCCATGGCGCCTAGAATTCTCATTGTAGAGGCTGTGGAGGTGGCGATTGAGCCCGACGACACCCTCAAAATGCCCATCTCCCTGAGCGCCAAGCACAGCGAAACCCCCTGAGGTGTCCATCCTAAAACAGCGACCAGGCAAATGACCTCGACCGCAGTGGAAGCTGCAACACGCCCCTGGGAACAGCGCCGGGATTTGGAGGCTTCAGCAGCATGAACATCGTATTGGCAGGTGGCACCGGGCTGGTCGGCAGTTCGGTCATCGATGTCGCGGGGAAAGCTGGCTTTCATGTTGTCACCGTTGGCAGGCGGCGTACCGGACGCACGGACACTGAAATCATCACTGACTTTGACCCGGTGCCCGACCTACCCCACGCCGATGTGGCGATATGCACTCTTGGAACCACCATCGCTGCGGCAGGCTCCAAAGCCGCATTTCGGGCCCTGGACCACGGTGCTGTTATCGCTTTCGCTAAAGCGGCTTTGGCCGCGGGTATTGAACATTTCCTCGTGGTGACCGCCGTGGGCTCCGACCCTCGCGCCTCGGTGTTTTATGCGCGGGTCAAGGGCGAGGTCGAGCGGGACCTGGCCGAGCTTGGGTTCCGACGACTGGACATCCTTCGCCCCGGATTACTGCTGGGAGCGCGGCAGGAGTTACGCCGAGTTGAGCGCCTGTTGCAAGGCATCGCCCCGCTCACTGACTCCGTGATGCGGGGGCCGTTGAAACGCTACCACAGCATATCGGCAACAAAACTCGCCTGGGCACTGGTGAACCTATCCAGCGAACCGTCGTCTGGCGTATTTCTCCATGAGAGCCCCGGGCTTCACGCACTGGGCAACCCTGCTGCTCGTAAAGCCCCCGACTAGCGCAAACCCGACTGGAGCCCACTCGCCGTCACAGTCGCAGCCCTTATCATCCTGCGCTCCGTCAAATGTCGGTAATCCGCACCAGTAAAAGGCATAATGCCCGCTGCATGCGCTCCGCACTCCACTCCTCAGCCTAGGAAGCCATTATGC
>JAKMEU010000162.1 GCA_022425845.1 Luminiphilus sp.
GGGCGCGGTTGAGCTGCCTGAAGGTATTGAGATGGTGATGCCTGGAGACAACATCAACATTGTGGCGACGTTGATTGCCCCGATTGCGATGGAAGAGGGTCTTCGTTTTGCGATCCGTGAGGGTGGCAGAACGGTCGGTGCTGGCGTCGTCGCCAAAATCATCGAGTAAGCCGTCGGTACCAAAGTCCAGAGAGCCCGGCGATGCCGGGCTTTTTTATGCCTGCGCCCTGCGGCCGGGCAAGGTAATGCTAAACCTGTCCCCGGTTTTCGGCCGCTATCTGTTCATTGAGCGTAAACAGGTCGTAAATGATGCCCAATCCAAAAATGCCAAGCGTAAACAGGTAAACGAGGCCGCTGATTACCTGTCCGCGGTAAAAGCGATGGACACCAAAAATGCCGAGTACAACCAGCAGTATCCACGCCAAATTGTAATCTTCCTCGCCGGCAGGAAACCGCTCCGACGCATCCTCAGCCATGCCCGGTATGAGAAACAGGTCGATGATCCAGCCCACCAGGCACAGACCCAGTGTCAGCGCCCACAGCGCCCCCGTGAGGGGCCGGCCAAGGTAGAAACGGTGCAGCCCAATAAACCCAAATATCCAGAACACGTAGGCCAGCAGGGTGCTGTGATCCGAGAGTTCCCTGTTCTGCATAATGCTTTCCTCCGTGAAAGTCGGTTGGCGAAAGGCTCTGCAAGGGTCCCAACGCCTGAGTATGGGCTGAATTTACCCTAAAAACGGCGGCCTTGCTGTTCAAGGCCCCCCGGGCGGGCTCGTACCGGGGTTTGTGACATATTGCCTATCGTGGCCTGGCTCGCCTTTCCACGACAAATCGTGGTTGACAGCTTGTGTTCCCGGTCCTATAGTTCGCCCTCTTTTTTTCGGCACCCCCGTGCGGGGTGGCGGTTTTTCGTGGAGTTGTATTGTGCAGAACCAGCGTATTCGTATTCGCCTCAAGGCCTTTGATCACAAGCTGATCGACGCCTCGACCCAGGAGATTGTTGAGACCGCCCGTCGTACGGGTGCTCAGGTCCGGGGTCCCATCCCGCTGCCGACTAAAAAGGAGAAGTTCACTATTCTGACTTCTCCTCATGTCAACAAGGATGCCAGAGACCAGTATGAAATTCGCACGCACAAGCGCCTTCTCGATATCGTCGAGCCTACGGAGAAGACTGTAGATGCTCTGATGAAACTCGATCTTGCGGCCGGTGTGGAAGTCCAGATCAGCCTGGGTTGAGAACAATTTAGTAGGACCTGCCTGGCTCGTCCAGGTGTGTAACGTCTGTAGGGAATGGTCCCGACAGGCGGCCATAGAGGGTATAGCCCCGTACACTGTGAGGTTTAACCATGACTATTGGCATAGTCGGCCGAAAGTCGGGAATGACTCGTGTCTTTACCGACGAAGGCGTATCAGTACCAGTGACCGTAGTGGAAGTGCTTCCAAACCGCGTCACTCAAATCAAAGAGCTCGAGACCGATGGGTATCGGGCAATTCAGGTCACAACGGGCGACCGTAAGGCCTCAAAAGTCAGCAAGCCAGCCGCCGGCCATTTCGCCAAGGCGGGAAGCACTGCGGGTGATGGCCTGTGGGAGTTTCGTCTCGACGGGTCTGAAGAGGCCTTCGAGTTGGGCGCAGAGCTGACTGTCGAACGATTTGAGCAAGGCCAGAAGGTCGACGTGGCTGGACGTTCCAAGGGTAAGGGTTTCCAGGGCGCAGTTAAGCGCTGGAATTTCCGTACTCAGGACGCTACCCACGGCAACTCGTTGTCCCATAGGGCTCCGGGTTCCATCGGTCAGTGCCAAACGCCAGGTCGCGTCTTCAAAGGTAAGAAGATGGCTGGACACATGGGTGCCGAGCGGGTCACAACCCAGGGGTTGGAAGTGGTGCGCGTTGACGCCGAGCGGAACCTGTTGCTCATCAAGGGCGCCGTACCCGGTGCGCCGGGTGGACACGTCATCGTACGGCCAACGGTTAAGGGTTAAGGGGGCGCAGCTATGGAATTGAGTGTAGTAAAGCCCGGAAATGCGGCTGCTGGGACCGTTTCGGTCTCGGAAGCCACCTTTGCCAGGGAGTACAACGAAGCATTGGTGCATCAGGTTGTGACCGCTTTTCTAGCGGGCGGCCGGCAGGGTACCAAGGCCCAGAAGACCCGTTCAGATGTGGCCGGCGGCGGTAAGAAGCCCTGGCGCCAGAAGGGGACGGGTCGTGCCCGTGCGGGAACGATTCGCTCACCTATTTGGCGGTCAGGCGGAACGACGTTCGCCGCGCGGCCTCAGGATCACAGCCAGAAGGTCAACAAGAAGATGTACCGGGCGGCCATGCGATCCATTTTGTCAGAGCTCGCGAGGACTGACCGGTTGGTGGTAATCGAGGGGTTGGGTGTTGAGGAGCCCAAGACCAAGCTTCTGGTCTCCCAGCTCAAGGAGTTTGGCGTGGAGAACGTCCTGATCGTGGCGGATGCGGTAGACAAGAACCTGTATCTCGCTGCCCGCAACCTGCACAAGGTTGATGTCAGGGATGTCGACGCCGTGGACCCCGTCAGCCTGATTGCCTTCGACAAGGTCATGGTGACGGTTGACGCAGTGAAAAAATTTGAGGAGGCCCTGGCGTGAATCAGGAACGCGTATTCCAGATCCTTATTGGGCCCCATATGTCCGAGAAAGCGGCCATGGCGGCTGAGAGCGGCAACCAGTATGTGTTCCGGGTTGCTCTCGATGCGACCAAGCACGAGATCAAGAGCTCGGTAGAGCAGTTATTCAAGGTTCGAGTTGACGACGTGCGCACGCTGCGCGTCAAAGGCAAGAGCAAGCGCAACCGGTTCGGCGTCACGACCAAGTCGACCTGGAAGAAAGCTTACGTACGTTTGGAGCAGGGTCAGGAAATTGACCTCGCTGCCATCAGTTAAGGGGACGGTTACGTCATGCCAGTCGTAAAGAGTAAACCGACATCAGCAGGTCGCCGCCATCAGGTCAAGGTCACCAACAAAGAGCTGCACAAGGGAAAGCCCTACGCTCCCCTGCTGCAGAAGAAGTCCAAGACCGGTGGTCGCAACAACGCGGGGCGTATTACGACCCGGCATATTGGTGGCGGGCACAAGCATCATTACCGCGTTATCGACTTTAAGCGGACTAAAGATGGCATTCCTGCGAAGGTAGAGCGCATCGAGTATGACCCCAATCGGACCGCGCACATTGCGCTGGTACTTTATGCGGATGGTGAGCGTCGCTATATTCTCGCGCCCAAAGGCGTAAGCGCCGGTGACGTGCTGTACTCAGGATCGGCTGCGCCGATCAAGGCAGGAAACTGCCTGCCAGTCCGCAACATTCCTGTGGGCGCAGTGATTCACGCTATTGAGCTGAAGCCCGGTAAGGGCGCGCAGCTGGCACGCTCCGCGGGTGCATCCGTGCAATTGGTAGCCCGCGAAGGGCAGTACGCCACTATCAGGCTGCGTTCCGGAGAGATGCGCAAAGTGCCGGTTGACTGCCGCGCCACCCTCGGAGAAGTGTCAAATTCCGAGCACAGCCTACAGAAATTGGGTAAGGCGGGAGCTGCGCGTTGGCGTGGTGTTCGTCCTACAGTTCGCGGCGTTGCCATGAACCCGGTCGATCACCCCCATGGTGGTGGTGAAGGTCGTACCTCGGGTGGCCGGCATCCGGTTACACCTTGGGGTGTGCCGACCAAAGGTTACAAAACCCGCAAGAACAAGCGTACCGACGGCTTTATTGTTCGTCGTCGCAACAAAAAATAAGTACTGAAGTAAAGAGGACATATCTGTGCCACGTTCAGTCAAGAAAGGCCCCTTTATCGACCTGCACCTTCTAAAGAAGGTGGAGGCCGCCGCTGAGAGCAATGATCGCCGCCCCATCAAAACCTGGTCGCGTCGCTCGATGGTTTCTCCGGACATGGTGGGCCTAACCATTGCCGTACATAACGGACGCCAGCATGTGCCGGTCCTCATCAATGAGGACATGGTCGGCCACAAGCTGGGTGAATTTGCTGTGACCCGGACGTTTAAGGGCCACATTGTAGACAAGAAAGCCAAGCGTTAAGGGTTGCTGGAGAGACATCATGGAAGTAGCAGCAAAACTCCGGGGAGCACGCATCTCTGCGCAGAAGGCGCGGCTGGTGGCCGATGAAGTTCGCGGCAAGCCCGTGGGCGAAGCGCTGAACCTGCTTGAGTTCAGCAAAAAGAAGGCTGCGCACCTGGTGCGCAAACTGCTTAATTCGGCGATTGCCAATGCCGAAAACAATGAGGGTGCAGACGTTGACGAGCTGCGCATCTCGACCATTTTTGTCGATGAGGGCCTGACCATGAAGCGCATGCGAGCACGCGCAAAGGGTCGGGGAGACCGGATTCTAAAGCGTACCTGCCATATCACGGTCAAGGTCGCGGACAACGAAAGCTAAGGGGACTGACGCATGGGTCAGAAAGTACATCCAACCGGTATTCGCCTTGGCATCGTCAAGGAACACAATTCGGTTTGGTACGCGGACAGTAAAGTCTACGCCAAGAACCTCATCAGTGATCTTGAGGTGCGGGACTACGTACTCAAGAAGCTCGACGCTGCATCCGTCAGTCGGGTGGTTATTGAGCGGCCCGCACAGACAGCGCGCTTGACTATTCACACAGCCCGGCCGGGAATCGTTATCGGCAAGAAGGGTGAGGATGTAGAAAAGCTGCGTCAGGAACTCAGCGCAAAGATGGGTGTGCCGGTGCACATTAACATCGAAGAGATTCGCAAGCCCGATCTCGATGCGCGCCTGGTTGCACAGAATGTAGCGCAGCAGCTTGAGCGTCGGGTGATGTTTCGTCGGGCTATGAAGCGGGTGGTCCAGAATGCCATGCGCCAGGGCGCCGAGGGCATCAAGGTTCAGGTGGGTGGTCGCTTGGGCGGTGCAGAAATAGCGCGGACAGAGTGGTACCGCGAGGGACGAGTGCCCCTGCATACCCTGCGTGCTGACATTGATTATGCCACTTATGAGGCTCACACGACTTACGGCGTCATTGGCGTCAAGGTCTGGATCTTCAAGGGCGAGGTTATAGGTACTGAGGACGAGGGCCAGGAGCCCCGTCGTTCAGCGGCCAACTGAGGCTGTTAGGGAACTGAATCATGCTTCAACCGAAACGTACAAAGTTCAGAAAGATGCAGAAGGGCCGCAACCGCGGCCTGGCAGAGCGTGGCAGTAAGGTGAGCTTCGGCGAATATGCCCTGAAGGCCACTGGACGCGGTCGCATTACGGCGCGCCAGATCGAAGCGGCGCGACGTGCCATGACGCGCCACATCAAGCGTGGTGGAAAGATTTGGATACGGGTTTTCCCTGACAAGCCGATTACTGGCAAGCCGCTGGAAGTCCGGCAGGGAAAGGGTAAGGGTAACGTTGAGTACTGGGTGGCCCAGATTCAGCCCGGCCGCGTGCTGTATGAGGTCGAAGGCGTTTCTGAGGCATTGGCTCGGGAAGCATTTCAACTGGCTGCTGCCAAGCTGCCGGTGCAAACCACATTCGTGAAACGGTCGGTGATGTGATGAAAGCGAGCGAACTACGAGACAAATCAGGTGACGAACTCGATGCCGAGCTGCTCAGGCTCCGGGAAGAGCAGTTCAAGTTGCGTATGGCCAAGAGCACAGGTCAGTTGGGCCAGGCACACCTGTTGAAGCAAACGAAGCGAGACATCGCACGGGTGAAGACCGTGCTGAATGAGAAGGTGGAAGGCTGATGGGATCCGCAGAAAAGCGAACTCGAGTACTTCAGGGCCGGGTTGTCAGCGACAAGATGGACAAGACCATCACGGTTTTGGTTGAGCGTCGCGTAAAGCATCCGGTTGTGGGCAAGTTTATTACACGCTCGTCAAAGGTTCACGCGCATGACGAGAACAATACTGCAGGCATGGGCGACCTAGTGTCGGTTGCCGAGTCGCGGCCACTGTCCAAGACCAAGACTTGGACGTTGGTAGAGGTAGTGGAGGCAGCTACCCAAATCTAAGGATTTGGAAGCGCCATTGGGAGCAGAGAGATGATTCAGACCCAGTCATATTTGGAAGTGGCCGATAACAGCGGCGCCAGGCGTGTCATGTGCATCAAGGTGCTGGGCGGCTCCAAGCGCCGCTATGCCCGCGTGGGAGATTTGATCAAGGTAACCGTCAAGGAAGCCATACCCCGCGGCAAGGTTAAGAAGGGTCAGGTGATGACTGCGGTGGTCGTTCGCACCAAGAAGGGCGTGCGTCGCCCCGATGGATCGCTGATCAAGTTTGATGAGAACGCAGCAGTGTTGCTTAACAACCAGGATGCGCCGATTGGCACCCGAATTTTTGGCCCTGTGACGCGTGAGCTCCGGGGTGAGAAGTTCATGAAGATTATTTCCCTTGCGCCTGAAGTGATCTGAGCGAAAGGCAGGGAGGAGAGAGGAATGGCAAAGATCAAGCGAGACGACGAAGTGGTTGTGCTGGCCGGTAAAGACAAAGGTAAGCGCGGCACTGTGCGTACAATTTTGGACAGCAATCGAATCATCGTGTCCGGCGTCAACATGATTAAAAAGCATACCAAGCCAAATCCCCAGATGGGTGTGGCGGGTGGAATTATAGAAAAGGAAGCACCTATACAGGTGTCCAACGTGGCGATTTTTAATCCGACAACGAGCAAGGGTGACCGTGTGGGGTACCAGACGCTTGAAGACGGGAAAAAAGTACGTGTTTACAAATCAAGCGGCGAACAGATCGACGCCTGATTGGTATCTGGCGGAATTGAGGTGGCAGAAAAATGGCAAGCCTGAAGCAAAAGTTTCGTGAAGAGATGGTGCCCCAGCTGAAAGAAGAGCTGGGTCTTTCCAACACGATGGAAGTACCGCGATTGACCAAGGTGACACTGAACATGGGTGTCGGCGAGGCCGTGGGCGATAAGAAGGTTCTCGAGAACGCTGTCGCTGACATGCAGAAGATTGCGGGGCAGAAGCCGGTCGTAACAAAGTCCAGAAAGTCTATTGCGGGATTCAAAATTCGCGACGGCTGGCCCATAGGTTGCAAAGTCACTCTGCGCGATGAGCGTATGTATGAGTTTGTAGAGCGCCTGGTGAGCATCGCTATTCCGCGGATCCGCGACTTCAGGGGCGTCAGTGGTAAGCAGTTTGACGGACGTGGCAATTTTGCCATGGGCGTGACCGAGCAGATTATCTTCCCCGAGATCAACTATGACGAGGTCGATACGCTGCGTGGAATGGACATCACCATTACCACGACAGCTACTAATGATGATCATGGCCGCGCCCTGTTGCGCGCCTTTAATTTCCCGTTCAGGAACTGAGGGATAAGTGCATGGCTAAGAAGTCGATGATTGCGCGTGAAGAGAAGCGAGCTCGCACGGTGGCGAAGTACGCAGCGAAACGAGCACAGTTCAAAGAGACCATCAACAATCACAGTGCCTCTGATGAGGAGCGCTGGGAAGCACAGATTCAGCTCCAGAAGCTGCCACGCAATGCCAGTCCTGTTCGACAGCAGCGTCGCTGCCAAATGACCGGGCGTCCCCATGGCGTGTATCGCAAATTTGGTTTGTGCCGGAACAAGCTGCGGGAAGCAGCCATGCGCGGCGATGTGCCGGGCCTGGTTAAGTCCAGCTGGTGAGGGAGTAAATAGTTTATGAGTATGCAAGACCCAATCAGCGACATGCTGACCCGTGTGCGTAACGCGCAGATGGCTGGCAAGAAGTCCGTCGAGATGCCTGGCTCCAAGCTGAAAGCTGCTGTGGCCAAAGTGCTTGAGGACGAGGGGTATATCGCAGCCCACAATCTTGATAGCAGCAGCGGTAAGCCGCGCTTGTCCATCGAGTTACGTTACTTCGAGGGCAAGCCTGTGATTGCTGAAATTCAGCGCGTCAGCAAGCCATCGCTGCGTCGCTACGCAGGTAAAGACGATATGAAGCCGGTGCGCGGCGGCCTGGGTGTCGCTATCGTTTCCACGTCCCGCGGCGTCATGACCGACCGGGCGGCGAAAGCCGCCGGGGTAGGTGGTGAAGTCCTGTGTACCGTTTTCTGATTCGACCAATCTAGGGAGCAGACTGAACAATGTCACGTGTTGCTAACAGCCCGGTAAAGCTGCCCACGGGAGTCGAGGTAAAAATCGACGCGGGTAAGGTTGCCGTCAAGGGAGGCAAGGGCACCCTTGAGATGAACCTGGCCGAGGGCCTGGGCCTTGAAGTCGAAGGCGGGGAAGCCAAGGTTATCTATGATTTTGATACCAACCGAGCGATGGCGGGCACCACCCGCTCGCTGCTCAACAACCTTGTTATCGGGGTTACCGATGGTTGGGAGCGAAAGCTGGTTTTGAACGGCGTGGGATATCGAGCCAAGGCGTCGGGGAAGACGGTAAACCTGACGATTGGCCTGTCACACAACGTAGATTACGAATTACCCGATGGCATTTCAGCGGAGACACCGTCTCAGACTGAAATCGTGATCCGGGGCATGGACAAGCAGGCAGTGGGTCAGGCGGCAGCGGAAATCCGCGCGTTCCGTCCTCCAGAGCCTTACAAGGGAAAAGGTATCCGTTACGCGGACGAATATGTCCGTCGTAAGGAAGCCAAGAAGAAATAAGCAGGTAGTGCAATGAACGAGAAAACTGAATCACGTTTGCGCCGCGCGCG
>JAKMEU010000165.1 GCA_022425845.1 Luminiphilus sp.
CACCTGGAACGTAATGGGGCTTCAGGGGACCGGTTCCAATGACGTCGTGATTGAAGACGCGATCTTTGTTCCTGAACACAGGACCCACAAACAAATGGACGGATTCAACTGCGTCAACGAGCAGGAGAACCCCATTTACAACCTGTCCTGGGCGCAGACCTTTGTACGCGTGGTCAATTCAGCGGCAATCGGTGCGCTTAAGCACGCGCTCAAGATCTTCATCGAGACACGGACGGCCTCCGCAACCAGCGACCCAACCAAGCTGGCCGGTGATGTGGAAACACAGACACGGATCGCCCAGGTGATGAATACCATCGCCGAACTCGAAGCGGTGATGTTCCATAATTTCGACAAAATGGAAGGGAAGGACTGGAAGCCCAGCATTGAGGAGCGCGTGCTGTTCAGGTACCAGGCTTCGCTGGTGATTGATAAGGCGATCGACGCCATTGATACCCTTTTTGACGTTGCCGGGGGGCGTGCCGTATTCAATGGGCACCCCCTGCAGAACTTATGGCACGATATTCACATTGCCCGTTGCCACGTCGCCAACAACCCTACCGGTTTCGCTCGTAATCTGGGCGCCATGCAACTGGGCATAGAAAATCAGGACGTATTTGTCTGATGACGACAAATCCGCAGCCATCCGCATTTCTTACTACGGCAAGAGGACTGCGGCTGCACTACACCGACCACCCGGCGGATGGTTCTGAACGGGGTATTGTGGTCTTCATCCACGGCAGCGGCCCAGGCGCCAGCGGTTGGAGTAATTTCAAACACAATGTAGCGGCCTTCCAGGCGGGCGGATACCGCTGCGTTGTTTACGACCAGTGGGGGTACGGGAAAACCGACAAACCTACGGATATCGATCACACCCTGGATTTTTTTATTGAAGGTCTGCTGGCACTACTGGACGCTTTGCAAATCAGTGGCGCGATTCTGGTGGGCAACTCGCTGGGCGGCGCGGTGGCCCTGGGAACTGCGCTGGCGCATCCTGAGCGCGTAGCGCAGCTGATTCTCATGGCGCCGGGAGGGATCGAATCCAAAGAGGCCTATTTTGCTATGGAGGGCATTCAAACCATGGTGAAGCACCCCATGGGTTCGCCAGACTTCACTAGAGATGTGCTCTCTAACCTTCTGAAGTTACTGGTATTTAATCCTGAAAGCATTGACGACGACTTGGTGGATGAGCGCTGGGAGACACTGCAGTCGCAGAATGCACATGTCCTCGCAACCATGGCCATACCCGACCTCAGCCCGGAGCTGGCTCGTCTGCAGCAGCCTACCCTGGCCTTCTGGGGAACGGAGGACAAGTTTTGCCCTCCTGCCGGCATCTGGAAGATTCTTGAGGCGGGGTCGTTGGTTCAGGCGGAAGTATTGAACCGCTGCGGTCACTGGGTGATGTCAGAGTACCCCGCGCTGTTCAACAGGCGCTGCCTCGACTTTCTGGGTACGGAACGCATCGACTAGCACCCCGGGCGGCACCGCAACGGTGCTTTGTACCAGACGTTGTCATTGACCTTTATTGCTACGGCGGTATCTTGGATACCACGCTGCCCACAACCCCCACTATTTGATGATTCAGCCTAACCTCGAAGAATTGTCCCGACTGCTAGGTGTGCTGTATGACGGCCACATAGAGGAAGATCCGTACAACGCCTTTTTGGCAGAGACCCGACGGGTCATCGACAGCAACTTTGGTTCCATTACGATGCGCGAGCCCCACGGGGATGATGGCGGGCTGCTGTTCGTGAGCTCTGACGTACTGCAAAAAACCTTTGTTGACGACCATGACAATCCCTACACCGACCGGCATTACACCTCGAATCTGATGACCAACCTGCCCTGGGGCAAGGTGGTTTGCCTGGATGAGTGCATCTCCTACAGCCAACTAGTCAATACCGATCTCTATCGGTTTTGCATGGCACCCATCGAAATACACCATATGGTGGGTCTCGATTTGCGCAACGCCAATGGACAGCGTTTCAGCGTCCGGTTCTGCCGCCCCAAGTCATCCGACAATTTCGGGCCCGAAGAACGAGAGTTCCTGACTCTCCTCGCGCCACATATCCAGCGCGCCGTCGCCAACGGCATGCAGCTGATTCAACTCGACAAGGAGCGCCGCCTGTACAGCTCCACCATCACCCGCCAGTCTGTGGGTGTTGTCACCCTCGACGAACGCGGCAAAGTGGTTACGCGCAATGTAGTTGCGGACAACATTATTCGTGAAAAGGATGGCCTGACGATCGTCAATGATCAGGTTCATCTGGAAAGCTCGAGCGCTCGGAGCAAATTTAATGAGTTCATTGAGGCCATCGTGACTGCACAGCGGACGCAGGAGTTTGCCCCAACGAATGCCCTTGCAGTGGAGCGCCCCTCAGGGCGTCCTGACCTTGAGATCCTGGTAAAACCGATGATGATTGACAAAACGGTGGAGCCCGGGCACACGCCCCACATGACGGTGTTCATCAACGAACCCGAGCGCAGCTATGAAATCGATACGCGCATCCTGATGTCGCTGTACAACCTCACCAAGGCCGAGGTCAATCTCGCGAAGTTACTGGCCGAAGGCGCCAACCTTGACCAGGCCTCCGCGGAGCTCGGCATTGCCAGAAACACCGCCCGGGCCCAGTTGCGTTCCATATTTGCCAAAACCGGCGTATCTCGACAGTCGATGCTGGTCAGCCTGATGCTCAAGAGCGTTGTAACCTACTCCTAGGCCACTGGCGAACGCTGTAAGGCTGGGAATGAGAGGGCGGGCGCACTGCTTTTAAGGTTTTGAAAGAAACCAGCGGGTCTGGCTACACGATCAGGCCCAGTGGAAATAGGCCGTGGCCATTAGCAGCACCACCACGACATAGCACAGGAACTGTCGACCCGTGCGGCGATAAGCCGCAGCGCACTGACGCACTTGAGCGTTGTCGATTGCAGACAAGCGTCGCTTGCCCGACGGACTCACCCACAACAGGAAGGGCGCCCACCGTAAGCGGGGCGAGCCAAGTTGCTGCCAAACATCCGGAGTCTCTGAGGCAACACAAGCGTAGTAGCGGTATTCCGCGCGGCAAGCACGCAGCATCAGAACAAGCCATACCCCCGACAGCAACATTCCCAACCAAGGCATAGGCAGCCCCCTTCTCCCCGCTTCAGGGCGCCGGCCAGAACAGGCCGGGGCAACCTAACCCGCCCGCTTTACGCCTCAAGCGATTTTAGCAATATTGTTG
>JAKMEU010000178.1 GCA_022425845.1 Luminiphilus sp.
TAGTAAGCAGTGACAGATAAGGACTTGGGGTTGGCGTTGGCAAATATTGTTGAAAAACACTGTTCCACACAGCGTTCGTGAAAGTCCTGATGCTCTCTGAAGGATGCCACCATGTCCTGAATGCGCGCGCGATTGATTTGTGGGCCTGTGTAATTCACGACCAAAGACCCCCAATCAGGTTGGCCGGTAACAGGACATAATGATCGCAATCGGTGAGACACCAGTGTCTCTGTAACGGAACGTGTCGTCCTGCCAAGCCACGCCGTCGACGCCGCACTGACATCAGCAGATGGCTCGTCGAGTAAAATTCCATCAGGCTCCCGGGTGATAGTGCTGATCTCCGCAGGTGAGAATAACTCGAGTGTAACGGTTGATTCGGTCAAATTCTGAATATCGGAACAAATTACTGATTTAGCCGCTTCGGAGTTATCGAAACGGTGAAAATTCAGACTGTTCAGATATAGTTTTAAAGATTTTGATTCAATAGTAGCGGCTGAATTAACGTCTATAAATAATACGCCAACAAAATGCTCCGGAGCGCCATCACCACTGAGCCAGGAGAGCTCGTATAAGTGCCAGCAGTCATACCCATAAATAACGGCATTCGAGGGAGGCAGGCTTCGCCCAGCAGCTTCGCGTTCGATGCGCTCGAGTATGTCGGGCGAATACTCTGTGGGTGCTGCGACCCTATTTCCCAATACGAAAACCATCGCATTAAGTCCTCAGGCGCTTGCCCGTACGCAGCAGGTGTAAGGAATAACCGTACGCCAGAACGACACAGAAAAATATCATGGCCAATGCAAACGTGATATTCACGTCGCTCACACCCAGCATGCCATACCGAAAGGCGCTGACGACATAAACCAGTGGATTTATCTGTGACACCGCGGCCCAAAAATCTGGCAGCAAGTCGAGGGAATAAAAAACACCGCCAAGGTATGTAAGCGGGGTCAGTACAAAGGTGGGTACGATATTTATATCGTCAAAGGTGTTCGCGTACACAGCATTTACAAAACCGAGCAAGGAAAAAAGAATAGATGTCATCGCAACAACTAGAATAACGAGCAGAGGATTATGGATCGGTAACTGGGTAAAGAATAATGAAACCGCCGTCACGATAATGGCAACGAGCAACCCCCGGCTGACACCCCCGGCAACATATCCACACAGAATGATATAAGCGGGGATGGGTGACACAAGCAATTCCTCAACACTATTGTTGAACTTGGCACCAAAAAATGAGGCGACCACGTTGGCATAAGAGTTGGTCACTATCGCCATCATGATCAAACCGGGAACGACGAACTCCATATAGGAATAGCCACCCATGGTCCCGATACGCGACCCGATCAAGTTGCCAAAAATGACGTAATACAACGACATGGTAATGGCGCTGGGAAGAAGCGTCTGTGACCATATGCGTAAATAACGCCTAATCTCCTTTCGCAGAATCGTCATAAACGCTATGTACTGCTCGTATCTGTTCATGCGGACTGCTCCAGTAGGTTCACAAACATCTGCTCGAGGCGGTTAGCCTCATTTCGCATGCTCACAACTGGAATCCCGCGATCGTGCAGGGCAGCAAAAACCTCTGCGAGATCCTGCCCCTTCTCAATCACAACCTGCACCGTGTGGTCGTCGAGTACCTGGACATCAAAACCGCTTATATCCAGCGACCGGGGTATGTCGCCCGCGCAGTCAAGAATGAAAACCTCCTTGTGCAGATCCCTCAGCAGGTCTTTGATCGAGCGATGAGTAACAATCTTGCCGTGATTGATGATGGCCATGTTACGGCAGAGAGCCTCGGCCTCCTCGAGGTAGTGCGTGGTAAGGATGATGGTTGTTCCCGCCGCGTTTATTTCGCGCAAAAAATCGTACATGGAACGGCGCATCTCGATGTCCACACCCGCAGTGGGTTCATCAAGAATGAGCAGGCGCGGCTTGTGGACAAGGGCACGGGCGATCATGAGTCGACGCTTCATTCCACCCGACAGCATTCTCGCCCGGGTATCACGCTTCTCGGTCAGGCCAAGACGCTCCAAAAACTGCTCGGTTCGTTCCCGGGCCTCATGCAGGGGTATTCCGTAATAACCTGCCTGATTAGTGAGAATATCCTCGACTTTTTCGAAGACATTGAAATTGAATTCCTGGGGCACGATGCCCAAAAAACGCTTCGCACCGGGAAAATCCTGGTCGATGTCCACGCCATGAACCCAAACCTTGCCTGCCGTCTTGGCGACCAGGGAGGAAATGATGCCGATTGTGGTGGACTTGCCGGCACCGTTAGGGCCCAAAAGAGCGAAAAAATCGCCAGGCTCTACCGTCAGGTCAATGCCTTTGAGCGCCTGAAACCCATTTTCATAGGTCTTTTGTAGGCCTTCAATTTTCAATGCCTCGGTCATAGGGCTCCTGATTTTGAGATTGGCTGAGTGGAACGTTCCCGCGGGTAGCGGCTGCAGCACGGCAGTGTACCCAATGACCCGCAGTCAGGCGACAGATGGGCGTGTTATAAGCTTGACGCGGCCCGTTCACGCCACTAACATTCGCGCCTCTGCTAATGCAGAGTCTGCGTCCCCTTCGTCTAGTGGCCTAGGACACCGCCCTTTCACGGCGGGAACAGGGGTTCGAACCCCCTAGGGGACGCCAAATTAAATCGTAAGTGCTTGAAAAATAAGAGTTTTCTCAAAGAAAAGTCGGTTTAGGGCCAAAATTAGGGCCAAAATTGTTGTCGGTTAGGTGGCTAGGGCCACCGGCAGGCAAAGAAAAGGGTTCGATCTCCGTAGGAGACGCCATTTCAACTGCCAGGCGCAGCTTCGGCAGGAAAGGATTTAGCGGGTGTAGCTCAGTTGGTAGAGCGCAACCTTGCCAAGGTTGAGGTCACGAGTTCGAACCTCGTTACCCGCTCCATTCTTTCCAAACACGGCATCCTAGGGTGCCATGATCAAAGCGCCCTTCCCCAATTACATTGCCGCTTTCTCGGCCGTACCTGGCTTCGGTTTAGTCTTCTGAAGGCGCATCCAGGCGAACCGACAGGCTGTTAACACAATAGCGCAACCCCGTATCGGTGGGCCCATCGGGAAAGACGTGACCCAGGTGGCCACCACACTTCTGGCACATAATTTCAGTCCGAATCATGCCGTGGCTGGTGTCCTTTGCTTCTTCAACAACGCCATCGGCGGCAGCGCGGTCGAAACTCGGCCAACCACAGCCCGCATCAAACTTGCTGTCCGACTCAAACAAAGCCTCACCGCAACCGCGACACCGGTACATTCCTTCTTCAAACACATCCCAGTACTCACCACTGAAGGCGCGCTCAGTGCCCTTCTCGCGCAGAACCGTATATTCATCCGGGCTCAATTGCTCCCGCCACTCGACCTCAGTACGCTGCTCCTCGTCCTCAGACATCCCTCATCACTCCCACATCGCTATTCTGATTCAATCCCATGTCCGGCCAGCGGCGTCACACCGAGGGCAAGACAAGCCGACAGAGTTGACTCTGGCAACCTCTCTCCGACCCGCATCTGCCGCCCCCGAAGCTCTCCCCGAAGCCTATAGCTGCGCCGAAGAACCTCAAAGGCATCTGCAGAAACACTGTCCGTTGCTATTGAGCACAATTGCCGATAATCAACCATTGGGTCGTAATGGCTCAATATGAGAGCTCTCAGCCAATCATCCACGCTCTGCGTCTCAAAGGCGCGCACATCGATGGTGTCTGGCAGACTGGCCGATTGAACGATCTTTTCTCCCGTTATTGCACTGGTCAGCATATTGGTGGCACACCGCTTGGCCTCCAAAGAATACCCTGCAATATGGGGTGTACCCAACACCACCCGATCAAGCTGATGCTCCGAGATCGCGGGCTCATCCGGCCAGACATCCAGAACGATTTCAGCCCCCATCCGGCCAAGTTTGGCCAAGGCCGCTTCCGTAACGATCTCGCCTCTCGATGCGTTTATGAAAAGGCAATCACCTGAGCAGGCCTTCACCTCGTCCTCGTCAATAAGCGCTCGACTCGGCCAGGGCTGTGTTGCGTGTAGCGCCGCGTGTACTGACACCACAGGCTGTTTCAGAACATGCTCCAGCGAAGGACTTTTGTAGCGGTCGGGCACCGACTGCAAGGGGTCCCAAACGTAAACGGCACCCCCGAGGGCAGAGACAACCTCGGCGAGCCGACGGCCAACATGACCATAGCCGACCAGACCAAGCCCCCCACCGGCGAGGATGTGTGGCAACCTGCCCCGCGCCGCCAGCACCGAGATTACGTACTCTGCAACCGCATTGGCATTAGCACCGGGCGCCGCGGCAAACCCAATCTCATTGGCCGACAGGTAATTGAGGTCGATGTGATCCAGGCCAGCAGTTGCGGTGCCAACAAATACGATCGGGGTGTTCATGAGCAGCCTTTGGTCGACACGGGTCACGGACCTCACCAGCAATATATCGGCGTCTTTGAGGTGATCTGTGGTTATCGCTCGCCCGGGAATGCGAACAAGCGACCTGCAAATGGCGTCCAGCGAAGGTGTTATCGCAACGTTTTCATCGGCGACCACTCGATAGTCCATACCCCGCTGCCCAACCTTCATGCGTCACGCAACGTTTCTTGAAACATACGCGCTCGGATGGGTAGACCGTGATGCTGAAAGCGCTCTACCTCGCCCTGCACCCTGTCCTCAAACCCCGCCAGTGACGGACGATCGAGTTCCACTCCCGGGTTGTCAGCACTGATTGAAAACGGAATTCCCAGCGCCTCACAAAACAATCGCTCCAATGCCTGGGGCCTGGCTTCTACGGTGAAGAAAGCGACCTGTCTCGTTACATCCCGACCATCCGGTGTGTACCAGTACCCATAATCGGGGAGTCGCCGCCTGTGGCGGCCGGCTACGCACCAATGCGCAACCTCGTGCAATGCGCTGCGGATATAATCCAGACGATAGTGAATGTCTGCCGTACCCCCCGCCGAGGCGGGGGTGTAGAAGGGCTCACTGGCCCCACCCCGAAGCTGGGTGTGGTAACGCTCACCCACAGATCGGTAAAAGGCTTTTTCCAGCCAATCGGTGTCAACTGACGCGTGACGAGGCATCAGCTAGCCTGCCTTAACCTCGCTTTCTGATAAGAAAGCTGTGTAACTCCCCGGCTTCATCTGCCTCTGAGTCAATGAGCTCATGTTCGAGAAAGCGACAAAATTGGGGAACATCACGCTGCGTAGACGGGTCAGTAGCGATGAGCCTGACCAAGCCGTCCACAGGGGAGCGCCTTATGGCGCCATGCAGCAACATCACGGGTTCTGGACAACGCAACCCCCGCGCATCCACCTCAACCACATTAGTCTCAGTATCAGCTGTCAAAAAGCAGAACCTTCTACTGCGCGGGCTTTCTGAAGCGCAGGGTCATTCGATCACTTTCACCGATAGCGAGATATTTCTCGCGGTTGCCGTCATCGCCACTGAGCGAGGGTGGCAGGGTCCACACACCGCCAGGATAATCCTTGGTATCCCGGGGATTCGCGTTGACCTCGCTGCGTGCCTCCAATACGAACCCGGCCAGTTCCGCAAACTCGATGACCTGCTCTTCAGTAACATAGGCTGTCTTTCGCATCGTCTCTACTGTGGTGCCATCATTGGCGCGATGCTGTACCACGCCAAAGAGGCCGCCGGGCTTGACCGCATCGTAAATAGCAGCAAAAAAAGTCTCCGCCTGATCCATACGCATCCAGGAGTGAACGTTTCTGAAAGCGACGGCCAGATCTATCGAGTCGGGCTCCGCCGCTGTCATTGCCATGGGTGGCTGTAAGGCAGTTACCACCACTCCACCATAGACATCATTGTTCTCCCCAAGCTTTTTAAGAAAGCCGCCGAGGGACCTTCGGGCGTACGCACCCCCATTGGGCGCGTAGTGGGCCGCCACCAATGTGCCCTCCTTGGCCAATAATGCAGCGAGTACTTCGGTGTACCAGCCGCCGCCGGGAGAGACTTCCAGAACGGTCATATCGGGGGTCAATCCGAAAAATTCCAGGGTCTCCCTGGGATGCCGGGCATCATTGCGATCAGCATTGCCATCGGCCCGATGTGCTCCTGACAGCGCCCCGTTCCAGTCCATTTCCGCATGGGCCGCAGCGGCCAGCAGCAGGGTCATTAGCAAAGTCGTCGCGCGCATAAATTTCATAGTTAATCCTCATGATTAGTTGGGGCAAGGCCCCACTGACTCCCCAGCGCGGTACTATAGCGGCTTTCCCTGGCTTCGGGCGATTCTCAATGAGGCACTTTGTCATTACATTTATAGGGCCCGACCGCACGGGCGTTGTCGAGGACATCGCACTGGAGGTGGGTCGGCTCGGTGGTAACTGGCTGGAAAGCCGGCTGGGACGCTTGGAGGGTAAGTTTGCAGGCCTTATCAGTGTTGCTCTACCTGATGACGCTACAACGTCGTTGTCCGAAGCCCTGGCGCTGATAGCAGGTGGTCCCTGGTTAATCCAGATTGAGCCCTGCGGCGATCCGATCCATCCGGGACCCGCCAATTTTCAGGTGACCTTGGTGGGTCCGGATCGCCCGGGCATTGTCGGTGAGATTTCTGGTGCGCTGGCTGGAATTCAAGTCTCAATCGTTACCATGGACACCCTCGTTGAAGGTGCGCCCTTCTCAGGTGAGCCCCTTTTCCGAGCGGATATAGAGGTCCTCGCGCCCAAGGGCATGGACAGCACATCCCTTCGGCAGTGCCTGGAACCCATCGCCGACGACATGACCCTGGATCTTGATATAGAGAACCGTTAATCGCCTAGCGCTCTCGCCAGCGATGCAGCAGCCATCCGGCCAGTCCTGCCGCGAGGATCACGAGGGACAGAGCCAGGACGCTCTCCAACAACAGCCAGAGCAGGTTGCGCGCCGGCACACCGACAATATCGACAGCGCCCCAAAACAGCGCTCCCGTCGCGAACACCCCTAAAATGAGGGTCCTCAGTCGCCTGCGCAGCCGACGATCACCCCAGGACAAATTCAAGTTGGGCTTACCGCTCCTGCTATCGCAGGGGTACTGCAGTCCACATCGGCGTTCTGTGCCCGGTGACGGAGGTAGTGGTCCATCAGTACGAGAGCAACCATCGCCTCAGCAATGGGCACAGCGCGTATACCGACACAGGGGTCATGTCGCCCGGTCGTCACCACTTCTGCCGCTTCCCCGGACACATTAATACTGTCCCCGGGAATCCGAATACTCGAGGTGGGCTTCAGTGCAATGCTCGCGACCAACGGCTGGCCCGAGGATATGCCGCCCAGGACACCCCCTGCGTTATTGCCGACAAAGCCATCCGGTGTCATGGCATCCCGATGCTCAGATCCACGCTGCTCAATAACCGCAAAGCCAGCGCCAATCTCGACGCCCTTGACAGCATTGATACCCATAAGTGCACCCGCCAGGTCCGCGTCGAGACGTGAGAAAACGGGATCACCCAGACCGGGGCGCACGCCCTCCGCAATCACATTGACGCGGGCGCCAATTGAATCACCCGATTTATGCAGCCCCTGGATAAAGGACTCCATTTCGGGTACCGCAGCGGCGTCGCCGCAAAAAAAAGGGTTCGTTTCCACGAAGTCCCAATCGAGGTCCCTCGGCACTATAGGACCCAACTGCGCGAGGTAACCCCGCACTGATATACCCTGCTCAGCAAGCCATTTCTTGGCGATTGCCCCCGCGGCAACCCGCATTGCCGTCTCCCGCGCAGAGGAGCGGCCTCCTCCACGGTAATCCCTACGACCGTACTTCTGCTGATAGGTATAGTCCGCGTGGGCCGGTCGGAAAGTGTCTTTGATCTTACTGTAGTCCTTGGAACGCTGATCCGTGTTTCGGATCATCAGGCCGATGGCAGTCCCTGTCGTCACACCCTCGAACACCCCCGAAAGTATTTCGACCTCATCACTCTCCCGTCGTTGGGTGGTATAGCGCGACTGGCCGGGCTTACGGCGATCGAGATCTGGCTGCAAATCGGCTGCACACAGGGCCAAACCGGGGGGACATCCGTCGACAACCGCTCCGAGAGCGGGACCATGACTCTCCCCAAAGGTGGTCAAGGTGAATAATTTTCCGAGGGTATTTCCAGACATAGCGTAGCCTCCGAAGGCCATTATACCCTCGAATCGCGCCCAACCTGCGTCTCAAAGGAGGTTAAGGTCTTCTTTCGCCATCACACAGACACCATGGCCACCGTGCTCTAGATCCAACCAGATCATGGGCAGATTCGGGTACGCATCAAGCAATGCCGCAGCACTGTTGCCCACCTCCAGGAAGAGCAAGCCCTGGGGGGCCAGCACCGCTTTGGACTGCATCAGTATCCGGTGTATGAGGTCCAGCCCATCCTCTCCAGCTGCCAGCGCAATACGCGGTTCGTGTCGATACTCCTGTGGCAAAGCCGCCATATCTTCAGCATCAACATAGGGAGGGTTCGCAAGAATAATGTCCACCGTGTCCGGCGCGACAAACGTAAGCAGGTCGCCCTGAACACACCGCGCGTTGGGAAATGCATGCTCGTTGAGATTCAGCCGCGCCAATTCCAGGGCATCGGCATCCAGATCCAGCAGCAGGACCTCACTGGCGGGGGCATGGTGGGCAGCGAGCAACCCAAGGCTGCCACCACCACAACACAGATCGACAATTCGGGGCGGTTGCCTGCCGCGGTACCAGGGTTGGTAGTCACCGACTATGACCGTCATGAGCGGCGAGCGCGGCACCAATGCCCTGGGATCGCAGTGAAACGTCAGGTCACCTAGCGCCCCACGACCAGTGATATAAGCGACGGGCAAGCGCTCGTTAACCCGCAGCGAAGTGTATTCGGCCAACCGTTTCAGGCTGTCGGGAGCCACGGTTCGATCAAGTATCTCGGTGCCGGAGAGGGGATCCAACTCAGCCGCAGCCAGCACAAGTGCAACCGCCTCATCGTGGCTATCAGCATACCCATGACCACAAAAAACCCCTGCCCCTCGCAGGGCAAATTCGGTATTCTCAAGTGCCTCCCGAAACGTCGTCACACAAATACACCCACGCCTGTAGAGCCGCGCATGCTATCATTGCAGGGTTGTTTTTGGGGGGGCTTATGGAAGCGCACTGGCGCAGTATTATCGAGCACATTGGCGAGGATCCCAGCCGTCCTGGGCTGTTGGACACGCCAAAACGTGCGGCGACGGCATTTGAATTCCTGACCCGGGGTTACAATCAGGCGCTGTCTGACGTGGTCAACGACGCGCTATTTCCCTCAGATTCAAGTGAAATGGTCCTCGTGCAGGACATCGAGCTCTACTCCCTGTGTGAGCACCATCTACTGCCATTTGTCGGCCGATGCCACGTGGCCTATTTGCCTGAAGGTCAGGTTCTGGGGCTGTCAAAGGTAGCTCGAATCGTCGATATGTTTGCGCGGCGATTGCAGATTCAGGAACAGCTGACGGTTCAGATCGCCGAAAGCATTCGGGAAGTAACAGGTGCCCAGGGCGTCGGCGTCAATATTGAGGCCGAACACATGTGCATGATGATGCGCGGCGTTGAAAAACAGAATTCAGTAACAAAGACGTCAGCAATGCTGGGGACGTTTCGCTCTGATGCACGAACCCGGGAAGAGTTTCTGGCTCTGCTGCAGCTGAGGCCGGGTCGCTGACAGACGCCGGGCACGTTTACACTTAGGCCAGCCATACAAAATTCGGGAGAACGGCGCCCGGGCGCCTGCAAAAATTGAGCTTAGAGTCCAGCGGGCAGGCTTGCTACCCCACCAAATCGTGAACGGTCACGATACCAGCTGAAAACGCCGCCCGGATCAAATCGCTTTGACGGCGCACCCCCAGCTTTTGGCGGATGCTGTTTTTGTGGGCGTGAATGGTTTTATCCGACAGGTCCAGTTCGAAGCCAATCTCCTTAGGGC
>JAKMEU010000188.1 GCA_022425845.1 Luminiphilus sp.
GTTGAGATTGCCGACAGGGAACTGCACTTGTACAGTGTTCTGGAACGTGATGGGGAGATTATTCTTCCCCGTTACCGCAGCATGGGGGAGTTGTGAGCAGGGACATGGATTCAAGGATGCCAACCGCAGCCGATGCGTGGGGCCAGACGTGCCCGCCCCAGCTTATGGGTGGGTCTGTCTGACATGTCAGCATCTGAAAACCCCTGCGCCCTGCGTCTTGCGGGTAACGACATAGAGCTTTGGCAGGCGGGTCGTGAGACCCGGCAGGTTGACGGTGAAGCTCTGGCAGGGATGCGCAGCGTGCCCCTGGCTGTGCCGGCTGATCGGGTGCGATTGACTGAGCTGTCGGTACAAGCCGACGAGCGCCGCCATCTGAATCAGTCCATTCCCTATATGCTGGAAGAAGAGGTCATTGAGCCCGTTGAGGCTCTGCACTTCGCCTACAGTGCCATTAAAAACGACAGCTGCATCGCCGCGATCGCTTCCCGGCAGGATATGGAGCAATGGATAGCGCAGCTCGGCAGCGAATTCGAAGGTCCCTTTGTTCATGAGGCGCTGCTTTTGCCCTGGCAGCCCGGAGAAATATGCCTTCTGGTAGAGGGGCCCTCGGTTTTGATTCGATTCTCTGAATGGCAGGGTGCACGGGTAGAGCGTGAGCTGCTCGGGACGCTTCTGGAGGTGCTGCCAGAACCCCCTGAGGTGGTAATCGTATACGGCGATCAGCAAATCGAGGATGTTGAGCTTTTGCCCCCATCCCTCAGGCAGGTCGCCCAGTGGCGACAGGGTGATTTCTCGGCTGCGCTCATGGTGGCGGCGCCCAACTTGCAGGTGTTGGATTTGCGCCAGGGCCGGTATGCCCCACGATTACCCTTCGCGCGCTGGTGGCAGGCCTGGAAGGTGGTGGTGATAGCCCTCTTCGTGGGGCTTTCCGTACAGGTAGCAAGTGACGTAACGCAGTACTTTAAGCTCCGCGATGAAAATCAGGCTTTGCGGATGGCGATTCAGGACAGCTATCGCAGCGCGAACCCCCGAGGTGCCATCGTGGATGCGGAAAAGCAACTGGACCGCCAGATTGCTGAATACGCCCGAGGTGAAGCCGGTGCCGCATTCACTCCTTTTCTCGATCAGGTTACCCGTGTCATTGCCGACGTCGGAGAAATCTCACTTAGTAATATTAACTTCACGGCCAGTGCCGGAGAGATGCGAATCGATTTGGTGGCTCCCGACTACGAACAAGTCGAATCACTGCGCCAGCGCCTGGCCGATGACAACCTGGCGACCACCCTTGAAACCTCGTCGCTGCGGGAAGGACGGGTCAGAGCCCGACTTCGCGTGGAAGCCTGATTATGCTGACCTGGTTTCATGGCAGGACGCGTCGTGAGCAGGTCTATCTGCTCATTATGGGCGTGGCCATTTCGCTTTGGCTACTGCTGCAACTCGTTGTGATGCCGGCGACACAGGCCAAAGAAACAATGGCGCTGAATAATCAAGCCGCAGCAGAGCTGCTGATGCGTGTAGACAGTAAGGCCACCCGCCTCATCCGTTTGCGCTCAGAACAGGGGCAGGGCTCCCGAAGCAGCCTCACAGCAGCCATCAGCCGTGCCAGTGAGCAGGAAGGTTTACCTGTGAGACGTCTACAGCCCAATTCCCGAGGCGAGGTACAGGTGCGCTTCGAAAGCGTCGATTACGACAATCTGGTCCGCTGGCTATACCGACTGGAGACCGGTGAGGGCTTGTTGATTATCGATGCATCCATCGTTCAGGCGGGTCGCAGTGGCGGTGTCAATGCGACGCTTCGGGTGGCCGATCCAGGTTGATCCTTTGACCCCCAGAATCCTTTTACCACTGGCGCTGCTGCTCTTTGTTGTTGCAAATGCACCGGCATGGTTGGTGGCGCGTTTCCTGCCTGAGGCTGTCCAGTTGTCCGCGCTGTCGGGGTCTATCTGGCAGGGGTCAGCGGCCCGTGGAACCCTGTGGATCAATGGTCGGGCGCTGTCCCTTGGCAGCTTGAGCTGGCAGATCGCACCCCTTTCCCTGCTGACGCTCCAGCCGAAGATTGCGATCACCAGTGGCTGGGGGGGGCAAAAAATGCGGTCCACCATTGTTTTCGACGGCATGGAATCGATAGTGGTGACTGATTTACAGGCGCAGATTGAAATAGGGTTTATCCGTCAGTTATTACCGCTGTATGTCGGCGGCCAGGTCAGCCTGGATTTTGCCGAGCTTCACCTTCAGGGCGGTGTGCCCCAGTCC
>JAKMEU010000196.1 GCA_022425845.1 Luminiphilus sp.
GTCTCGATACGTTGACGCACTTCTTGATGATGCTCGGGGCTGAGCGGAATCAAAGGTAAGCGAATACCACCGGGCATACGGCCCATGTCCGCCAAGGCCCACTTGGCCGGAGTTGGGCTGGATTCGACAAAGACGATTTCGTGAACAGGCTGAAGCTGCCGGTCCAGGGCTACCGCCCGATCTTTGTCGCCGTTCAAATAAGCAGCGCAGAAAGCCGACATCTGAGACGGCAGTACGTTGGCAGTCACAGAAATCGTGCCAACCGCCCCCAGTTCCATCATCTGTAGTGTCTGGGCGTCTTCGCCGGACAGGACGAAAAAGTCGTCATTGCCCTGACCCGCGATGGCCTGAAAAATTTCGCTGACTCGATTTGCATCACCGCAAGCTTCTTTAATTCCCACAACCCCCTCAACCGAGGCTAATCGACCAACGGTAGCTGGTGCTAAGTCACAGCCTGTGCGAGGTGGCACGTTGTATAAAACGATGGGGACAGATGTCGCGTCGGCAATGGCCTGAAAATGACGGAACAACCCCTCTTGGGTTGGTCGATTGTAGTAAGGCGTGACCAGCAAGCAGGCATCCGCCCCGGCGGCTTCCGCCTCTTGAGTCTGGTGTATGGCTTCTGCAGTGGCATTGCTGCCGGTGCCGGCAACAACCGGAATGCGGCCATTGACCCGATCCACAGTGCGCTTAATGACCTGTAAATGTTCTTCGGTATCCAGTGTGGCCGACTCACCGGTCGTGCCCATGGGCACGATGCCATGAGTACCACTACTGACATGCCACTCGATCAATTCATCCAGCGCATCCCAGGCCACCTCGCCACTTTCGTGCATGGGTGTAACCAGAGCGACAATGCTCCCTGTCAACATATCAATGGCCTGCCTATTTACTAAGAGCGAAATGTTACGCAGGCCACTGTCAGGTCACAAGCACAGTCTGCCCGTGTTACGTGATTCATCGCTAATCTTGAATCGTTAGCGCCTTACGCAAGACAAAGTCCAAGTAAGCGGTATGGGCTTGAGTCACGCCACTGAAATCGCGAAAACTTCGGGCAGCCATCTTGGCCGATAGCTTATCGCCCAAGGTTTTTACTTGGGCATAAATCAACGCCTTAACCGGATGACTTATCTCAACTTTATTAAGAGCAGCTACCAAAGCCTGCACGTACTCGGTTTGAAGGTTCTGCCGGTAACTGTTCACCTCACCGGTCAGATCTGCAGCAAAAATCCCGTCCGTGAGAGTTTGCAGCATTTCATAGGTCGTGAACTGCCCCCCGTAAACTTGGCTGTCGGTCAGGCGCTGTAAGGTATTGGGGTGGAGCAGATGATCCAGCACACTCTTCTGGGCACGAAGCAGTGCTTTGTGGATCTTTGGGTCCTCGGTTTTACCGTAGAAGTCGAAACCTCGCCGCTGGGGCTGCAAGCGCGCAAACAGCTCTTCTGAGTCACCCAGTACATTCGGTGCAAACAAATAGTCGTTCAAGGTCGACATCGCTCGCCGCTGCAGATCTGCCGGCACAGGCTTGTAGGGAACATGCTGATCGTTGACGGGCTGCCGGTTTAAATGAATGCCGCCCACATAGCGCGACACCACACGACCGGAACGCTGGTACTGACTCATCAGCACCGCAAAGGCATTGACCAACCCTTGGTATGTCTCACCTTGGTACTGCTCCGGGAGCCGCGCCTGCACCAAGCGCAATTGATCAAGGCGCATTTGCGCGTAGCCAATGGCATCGCTACTTAAATCGTAAATATTAATGTTCGGGTCAATGCCGTTAGTCGAGCTGCGCATATCGTCAGCATCGTTACCGTATGCCAATTGGGGTTCTGTGGAGCGTTGCAGCAGCGTTTTGAGTGTCTCTGGCGTGTACTGGCCGTAACCGAATTGCAGCGCCCATTCGTCATAAAGCCCCGGCCGCTTTTGATAGAACCAAGTTTGGGTTTTGCCATCCGGAGCCACATTTACGGCCTCGTAGTCCATCACCGAAGCGGACAGCCCCTTGGCCTCCACCGCCGCCAGATCGAAAACATCGGGCTGCAGTTGGCTGGCCCGCATGTTGTGGGTGAGTCCTAGGGTGTGACCGATTTCGTGGAGAATCAAAAAGTAAATGCTGTCCCGAGTTAGCTGTTCTGAAAGTTTCTGCTGAGTCTGTGGGTCGGCACCACTGAGTATAGCCTGCTGGGCAAAAATAACGTCTGCCTGCATGCCCTGAGCTGCAGCGCAATACTCTGCACCGGCCAGCCCGGAAGATGCATCGTCTGGCTGCAGCAAATCTTGAACGCGCAGGCGATTGGTCAAGAAGGCGAACTCCAGCATGATGTCTGCCCCAAGAATCTGACCCGTACGGGGATTGGTAAAGGACGGGCCATAGCCACCGAACGGCGGCCTTGCAGACGCGGTCCAACGCAGCACGTTGTAGCGAATGTCACCGGCGTCCCACTGGGCATCGTCAGGCTGTTGTTTCACCACAATGGCGTTGCTGAAGCCCGCCGCCTCAAAGGCCGTATTCCAGCTTAATGCGGCCTGGGTGATCAGCTCGCGGAACTCAAGGGGGGTGGTATTTTCCAGCCACCACGTGATCGGCTCCACGGGATCCGACACCGCCTGATCCGGATTCTTTTTGACCAAATGCCAACGGTTAATCACATCGCGGTAGGGGGCAGGGTCACGACTGGTGAGATCAGTGATGCGGTCACTAAAGAAACCTACCCGGTAGTCATCTCGCCTTGGTTGATAATCGTTTTCCGGCATTCGAATGAAACTGTGCTGAACACTCACCGTCATCGCCCGGGCATCGGTCACATCATCACCACCGGTCACCTCTGGCGCCGATACTTCGTATACAAGGTCGGAGCGAACCAGCGCATTTTCCGGATAACTCGCCAGCCGCGACACCCTGGATCGTTTCGCACTAAGCTTGCCCAGAGTAAGCGCCTTCTTAGCAGCATTTTCTGGAGATTTTGGCGGCTTGATTTGAACCAGGGCTTCACCCAACAAAACCGAACCAAAATCCACCAGCACCGCGCCATCGCCCCCTTCGGCGATGCTGTCTTGGGCAACAATATCCATCACGGCGAGCACCGCGTCCGGCGCATTGGCCCCCGCCGCCCGACTCAAGGGACTGTCTGGGTCGTAATAAAACCGGGTATTGGGCTGAACAACCTCTACCCGGTCGAAGTGACGCCTGAGCATTAACACTTTGTTGTCCCGGTACTGGCCTCGAAACAAACCCGTTTCAACGACGCCATCCGTCACCGTCGCGGTATAGACGAACTCGGTATCCAAAAGACTGGTTGGGATCCGTAAATAGACCGCAC
>JAKMEU010000212.1 GCA_022425845.1 Luminiphilus sp.
CTTCATGGATAAGCTCGACGCACCCGATGCAGCACTCGCCATGGCGCGTATCGAATGCCATTACTTCGTCAATGGCGGGTTTTTCGAAACGCCCAACCAGCTGCTGGAAAACATTGGACGCATACGCCACATACCCTGCGTCATTGTCCAGGGACGCTACGACGTGGTCTGCCCGTCGGTCACCGCCTGGGACCTGCACACGGCCTGGCCAGAGGCCCAGTTTCAGCTGGTGCAAGAGGCAGGACACTCGGCCTTTGATCCCGAAAATACGGCGGCACTGGTGCGCGCCACCGACCAATTCGCCGGCGGCTAATCCCGACGCCGGTTGATGGCTTTGTGTAACAACAGGAATACCAACACCGCCAGCAGCAGCAGGCCATCGGCAGCCAACAGCGCCCGGGTCATGGGAGCCGACATGTCAGCGGCCGCCATCCAGTCGGCGCCAGCGCCAAGCAGAACAGTACCCAGACCGATTACACCGACGTTGGCCAGAAACAGGGCGGCCGCCATCACCAGGGCCCTGATAGCCTCGGGGGCCTCGGCCAGCACCAGTGCGATCATCGCCCCGTAGGGAAAACTGAAGGCAAAGACGCTGATGACCATGCCCGGCATGAACAGCGGCGAGTCCGCGGGCGACAGACGGAAGACAATGATCATGGGCAGGCACAGTAGTATCACTCCGGCCACAAACAGGGCCCTGGAAACAGCCAGTCGTCGGGCCAACTGATCGGCGGCAATACCTCCCAGCAGGGAGGCGGGTATAGCCGTCATCAGATGGACGCGACCGTACAGGGCTGAAGCCTCGCCCGGCGCCAGACCCTTGTCCTGGACCAGCCAGATTTGCAGAAACTGCATCCCCGCATACAGGACGTGGACCAGTGCCAATCCCAGCAGGGCCAACTGCAGTCGCCTGCTCTCAGCCAGGGTCGCCATCAGGGTCCGTACCAGGATGGGCAGACTGGCCCGATCACCAGCATCGGCTGCCGTCGCGCTGGCCACACCCAGCCAGCGGGCGGACAGCCAGACCAGCAGCCCCAGACAGAGGCCCAGGGCGCCCAGCCCCAAAAACACCTCGCGCCAAACCAGTGGTTCACCGCTGAAGGACTGACCGCCCCCGAGGCGGTAGGCCAGGCCCACGCCCAGGTGCCCACCCATGAAAAACAGTCCAAATACCGTTGCGCTGTGGCGATCATCAAATCGAGCACTGAGAATCTTGGAGGCCGCGGGAATCAGGATCGCCTCCCCCACCCCTACCAGGGTGCGGGGCAGCCAGAGCCCAGTGAAGCTTTTCGCGATGCCGGTCAGACCGGTCATGGCACTCCAAACCAGAACACCCAGCCCCAGCAACCGGCCTGGTCCGAAGCGGTCCACCATCAGGCCGGCCAGCGGTCCGGTGGTCGCATAAAACAAGGTGAAGGCGAGGCCCGTCACAAACCCGAACTGCTGGTTGGACAGCCCCAGATCCAGGGATATCTGGGTGCCGAAGGCGGCAATGAGGAACCGATCGGTCAGGCTCAGTGTGTGCAGTAAGGTCAGCAGTGCCAGCACATAAAGGGATGCGCCAATTGAAGAACCGGCCGTGGCCTGCCGGCTTCCCGGATCAGGGGTCACAGTCAGCCATGCAACGCGCACTGTCGGGCTCCGGGATACCACCGTTGCCCATGCCGCCATCCGCGGCGGCGGCTCCGGGCCACAGACCATGGTCGGTGCTGAAGCCATTGCGATTGGGTAGTCGTTGCTGGGCCAGCTCGGCACTTGATCGATCGAGCACAAAGTCGCCATCCACCACGCCGCCCAGGTGCAGCAGGTAGGCAGTGACTGCGAACACCTCATCGTTACTGAGTGAACCCCCGGCGCCGAAGGGCATGGCCCGGGCGGTGTAGTCCAGCAAGGTAGTCAGGGTGGGCAACATCATGAGGGTGGAAACATCATTGGGTTGGGCTCCCTGCAACCCGGCTACCCGCCCCCTCGCCACGTCGGCGGCGGTGACTCCCCCCACCAGGGCATAGAAGATATCGGTGGCGCGCCCGTCATCGCCGTGGCAGGCCGCGCATTGGGCGGCATAGATGGCCCGCCCTTCGGACACCGAACCCCTGGCCGCCGGTAACCGCTGCAGGTCGGGTCCGATATCAGAATCCCAGAGCGCCAGTTCAGCCTCGGTGGCCGGGCGCCCGACGCCGGGATAGTCCGCCCAAACGCCCGGCACCAGCGCCAGCAGCAGGGCGGCAACGCTACACCACCTGCACATTGCGCACCTCCCCACTCTGTTCGACACCCCAGGACTGGATGGCATTGTTGTGGTAGATCGAGCCCGTGCCCCTGGCCGCCCGCAGGGCGCTGTGGGTGGGCTGGACGTGCCCGCTCTCATCCACGGCCCGCGACTGCAGGATGGCCTCGTTCCCGTCCCACACCCAGTCGCAGTGGAACCGGGTCAGGCATTTGTCCAGCACCGCTCCGGTCAATTGCGCACTGCGCCAACTGCGGCCACCGTCCATGGAGACATCAACGCTCCGAATCTTGCCCCGCCCGGACCAGGCGACACCGGTGATGGCGTAAAAGCCCGGGCGGCCCAGGGTCTGACCCCCGGACGGCGACAGGATCACCGACTTAACCTCCTGCAGGGAGGTGTACTGGCGGTGCATACCGTCGGGCATCAGGTCGATATATTTCAGGGCTTCGTCACGGGTGTTATAGGGGGTTTCCCCGACTTCGATGCGGCGCAGCCATTTCACCCAGGACACGCCCTGGACCCCGGGCACCACCAGCCGCAGCGGAAAACCGTTTTCCGGGCGCAGGTGCTCACCGTTTTGTCCGTAGGCAACCAGCACCTCGCCACTTTCCACCAATTCCATTGGGATGGTTCGGGTCAATGCCGCGGCATCGGCACCCTCGGCCAGCACATAGCGGGCCCGTTTGAAATCCACTCCGCAGCGCTCCAGCAACAGGCGCAGGGGTACTCCGGTAAATTCCGAACAGGACAACAGGCCGTGGCTGTACTGCACCGTGGGGGCCACAGCACGCTGGCGCTCCATGCCGGTATTGCCACTGCACTCCAGAAAGTACATTCGGGAGACCGCGGGCAGGCGCAGCAGATCGTCAACGCTGAACAGCATGGGCTTATTGATCAATGCCGGCTGTGCCCCCGAGATCATCAGTTGGTGCTGCCGGGGGTCTGGGTCAATCCAGCCGCTGTGGTGCCGCTCGTAGTGCAGACCCGAGGGCGTGATGATCCCGAACAGCCCCTGCAGGGGCGTGAAGGACGCGGAATTCTGGGGCACCGGGGACAGCCCTTTCAGGGCGCGGCGCTCCAGGCCCCGCTGGTGCCGGGAGGGCTGGCCGTAGGGCTGGGCCGCTACCGACTGACCCAGGCCATAGGATGGAGGCGGTGTGGCGTTATCGGGCGCAGTCGATTGCCCGGCCGCTGGGGCCGCAACTGCAGCCGCCGGCGTCAGGGTTGCGGACACGGCCAGGCCCATGAGGTGTCGTCGTGACAGGGTCAACCGCTGCAGGTCGGAATCAACCAGATGATGTTCGGGGGCCGGTACCAGATGCCCCGCGCCAGCACCCATGCCCAACCCCTTGTCAGTCACGCCGCGGTAACAGCTGCGATCGCCGCCTCGCGATCGAGGCTGGGCCTGATGTCGGGCGACCAGGCCGCAACCCGGTGCAGTAGGCGCCGCTGGTTGCGCAGGTCGCCAGTGACGCCGTAATGCAGCGTACCCAGATTGTCCCAAATGGCGACATCCCCGGGCTGCCATTGCAGGCGCACCTGGATTTCAGGGATTTTGGCCTGCTCAATGGCCAACTTGATCAGGTGTTCGCCCTGCTCCGCCGAATAGCCATGGACGCGTTTGGTGTAACCGTTGCCCACGAACAGGCACAGGCGATCATTGAAGGGATGTCGGATCACTGCCGGGTGCACAGCAGTCTCACCCAGCGCCACCAGTTCCGCGAGTTTGTCCGCCGGTGCGAAGTCGTGACGGAGTGCCATGTAAGTGGTGTCATGCTCAACATCCAGACTCAGGTACAGCACCTGCAGGGCCTGGGGCAACCACTCAAAAGCGGCCGCCGCACTGGTCCACATGGTGTCCGCGCCGAAGGGCACCTCAGAGGCCTGCAGTACTGACACCAGATTGGGGTGCTGCCGGGCAGTGACATCGTGATGCCAGATGTCGGTGGTGGTTTTGGCTCGATCCGACTGCATCTGCTCTATCACCAGCACCTCGGGATAACCCTCATCGACCAGTGTTTTACCGAAGGTATGCTCCTCCAACTGGGGGCCAAACAAGCGCCCCGCCTTGCTGAGTTGGGCCGGCGTCAGTTGCTGGTTGCGCAGAAACAGCACCCCATAACGCCACAGGGCCCGGCGCAACTCCTGCGCCGCTGCTTCGCTGATATCCGCGAGGTGCAGATCGCTGATGTATGCGCCCAGAACAGGCGTTGCGGGTGTTACCTCAAACTGCTGAAAGGTCTCATCGCGGCTACCGGCTGCCCGGATTTCGGTCACTGCATTCACGACCACCCCCTGCTTTTATTCTGGCATTTCGGCCACCTTAAACCCGACTCGAACAAAAAACAACGTATTCAAGTGGTTTTTTGTTCGGCAAGCGGTGATACTTGTGGTTTGCAGAGTCAACCAGGGAAACGTCATGCCGCCATCGGTACTTCGCGCCAAAACCCCAAAAGGAGCCGCTCGCCTACAGGCGATTATGGACGCCACCCTGGAGATTATTGTCGCCGATGGCCTGGGGGCGGCCTCCCAGGACGCCATTGCCCAGCGGGCCCAGGTAACCCAGAGTGCCGTGCGACATTACTTTCCAACCAAGGAGTCACTGCTAAAGGCTTTTTTCCTGGAGGCCATCGACCGAATTCAGCAGGCTTTCGATACACCGGCCCAAGGATCCGGACATGATCCACAGAGGGAAGTGCTGCGACTGGTGGAGATTCAGCTGGACGCGATCCTCGATGTAGAACGGGTGTTTTTTTTCGAAGCCCTTGCCTACTGGACACGGGACAGCGAACTGAGCGCCATTCGGAAAACGTGGCACGGGCAGGTACTGGCCCAATACGAAGATCGATTGCGGCAGATGCACCCCGCTTGGTCAACGGATCGGGTCAGTGACACCGCACTGCAGGTACTGACGCTGGTCCAGGGATGTTGGCTGACGCTGGATGCCCATGAGCCGCAGAAGACGCGCCGGGAAGCCGTGCTCAGGGCTGTTACCCGGCTGATTGACAACACAGGTCCGGGCTGATCCAGGAACCCGTACCCCGGCCGCAGACCTGGTGTGGTCTGGCGCAGGGGTGACCGGGCACCGCTCCCGGACGACCAAGAATGGCATCGGCTGGCGCCATGGTAGCAACGGGTTGTGCCGGGCCCAGATTCCTTCGCCGCGGTGTTAATCTCGCGCCCTTCCGATTGTGGGATTGCTTATGCGACTTTTTAAGCGATTAGTTGTGGCGGCCCTGGGCCTTGTTGTCTTAGCTGTCACCGGCGCGGCGTTCTGGTTCTGGATTACCCCTGTGGGTGTTAACAACTACGTCAACAAGGTCTCCCTGCAGCTCGCCACCGACTCCCCGGAGCTGCTCACCCGCCTGGGGATGATCGACAACACCGTACTGGACTTCCACAGCGGCAAGCTGGGGGATTACACCAAGGCCGGGGAGGAAGAGTCCCTGGAGAAACTCAGGAAGGCCAGGGCAGGGCTGGATGACTACGGTCCCGAGGGCCTGGAGGGGCAGGAACTGCTGACCTGGAAAATTGCCGCCTGGTTCTTCGACGACATACTGCGCCAGTCAGAGCGGGAGTACAGCGGCTACCGCATCACCCAATTGGGCGGTGTTACGGTAAACATGCCCGAATTTCTCACCCCGCCGTAGCCGTTCCCCGTCTCTCACTCAGTTCCACCGGCAAGGTGGTATATACCCTGAAGACGCCCTAGCGGGATGGAACGACCCAGGTAGCCTTCGACCCTGTAGATTTCATTGCGCGGTTGGCTGCTCTGATACCGAAGCCGAGAGTCAATCTCACCCGCTACCACGGCGTCCTGGCTCCAAATCACCGCTGGCGAGGGATGGTC
>JAKMEU010000243.1 GCA_022425845.1 Luminiphilus sp.
ATTCATGAGCGCTATGCTCCGGGCTTTGACCGACATACTCGAACCCGCACCTGGTCTACAGCAAAAAGTATTGCCGCCACCCTTGTTGGCCTGCGGGTCGATAGCGGAGCTCTTGCGCTGGACCAGCCGCTGCCTTTTGGCTGGCTACCCGATGTCGCTGCGTCGGAGGATGACCCAAGGCAGAACATCACCCTACGACAGGCACTGAACATGTCCAGCGGGCTGTATCCGGTTGACAGCTTTGGTATGGAATACGCTACCGGATCAGGACGCGCCTACTGGGCGGGTGCCAGCTCCGTCGATGAAATGCGGAACCGCGGGCTCATCCGGGAACCCGGGACGTTCTTTGACTATGAAAATTACGACACGCTGCTTGCGGTCTACGCATTGAAAACAACCTTTGAAACTGAAGCAGACTATCTGGCGTTTCCACAAACCGCCCTGCTGCAGCGCATCGGCATGCACCATACGCTGATCGGTACTGACCGTTTTGGCGATTTCATATTGAGCAGCCAGGCGTACAGCAATGCCCGGGACCTGGCACGCTTGGGATTACTTCACCTCAGGAATGGCATTTGGATGGGGGACACCGTCCTCTCCAAGGAGTGGATCGACTTTGTCCGGTCACCTGCCCCGGCCAGTGCAGACCGTGGTCACGACTATGGCGGACATTGGTGGCTCGTGCCCGATGACCGCAAGCTCGAGGTGCCTGAGGTTGCGTTCATGGCCGCGGGGAACCGGGGCCAGTATGTGATTGTCGACCCCTCTCACGATCTGATCATCGTGCGCAGAGGTCTTGATTACGGCAAGCAGGGTTTCGATCCCTGGAATTTACTGACTGAAGTACTGAAAGCGTTTGCCCCAGATCCAGCGAAACAGCCCTGAATCTTTTCAGGGTCGCGCAGCAAGTCCTCTCGAGGTGCCCTGTGGGGCGCATCCGCGGCTTGCTGGCCTATAACAGTTATAAGGCGTCAAGAGCGAGACGGCGGCCACTGCCCGGCGGCGTGCAGGTAAAGGTCAGCGTATTAGCTCCGCTGCGAGCTACCGCGAGCAGGTCATCTGCGCTGTGTCGGGCGTTCCAGGTATCAAGGAAATGTCCGTCAGCGGTCAAAATCGCCGAGAGGCGCTCCTCCTCAACCACACCTCTAACCACCAGATCACATTCCGGAAGCGACTCACTGACCAAGGCCCGAGCCTGCAACAGCGCCAAACGATCGTCCGCCGCTGCTGGGCTGGATGCGCTGACCGTTACCTGCTGACCGACAATGGGAGCAAGGTTGCTATCTGCAACCATCACAAACCTGACGATATCCGACTCAGTCTGAGGGCGAGGTTCGGGGAATTGGAATGTAGGCGAGGCAAAAAAGTCCAGCAATGACGCGACGCTACCGTCATGAAGGTATCCGAAGCCCTTGATTTGCTCTCCGGCATGGCCCTGCTGGTTCAACCTTCCGCTGGTGCCAAACATACCTACCTTGGCATAGGCATTGCGGAAATGGGGTACCTTGAAGTTTTCTGCCACCCCCGAGCCCTCAAAGGTCATCAGGCCAGCGGTACCAAACTGCTTCGCTTCAGGGTTCAGGGTATGACAGTGGTTGCAGCTGCCAAGGCCCGTAATGTCGTCAACATTGAAATAGATATCCAACCCGTTCGCCTGTCGTTCACTCAGGGTGTTATCCAGTGCACGTACAGGATTGGGCGGGGGTGTCAGGGCCATCGCAAAGTCGGTGAATACCTGCATATCCTCCGCCGCTATCTCTT
Source organism: Luminiphilus sp. (assembly GCA_022425845.1). Lineage (GTDB taxonomy): Bacteria > Pseudomonadota > Gammaproteobacteria > Pseudomonadales > Halieaceae > Luminiphilus. Next base: position 1,762 of record JAKMEU010000243.1, read on the forward strand.
CTGTTCGACCCACCAATTCAATGAAAGCGGGGTTGAATTCTTTAAACGCCGCAGCTGCCACAGATTCCAGCTCACCGTTTATGGTCTCCCGATTTCTGCCCATGCGATCACCACGCCAATGCTGGGGCCCACTATCGGCGATGCCCCGAAGCGTCTGGGTGGTCATGGGACCTTTCATGGGATGGAAAAAAAGCGTCGTCCTGGGTGAATTGAATACATAGGGGTTTTCGTTGCGCAATAAGTCGCCGTCCGGGTTGCCGAGGTCCCAGGCGAGCTGATCCATATCGCCAAAAATATGGCAACTGGAGCAGGCACTGGTGCCATTTGCCGATGTTTCTCTCGCGTCATAGAGAAACCTGCGGCCCGCTACGATCGCCGATGACTCCGGATTGAACAGGCTTTTCTCCGCCAGCACACTGCCGTCTGTCGTATCGATCAGGGTCACGGCGTGACTGAATCGGCTGTAAACCACCAACCGGTCACCTGAGTCCGACAAGGCGAGACCTACCGGCCCGCCGCCCGGCACCTCAATATGGTCTTCTGCACGGGGTTGATAGCCACCCTGATCGAGGTCAGCCGTGGGAATTTTGGCGACCTTCGCTGAGCCCAGTGCCGCGACATAAAGCATTTCACCCGAGGGGTCCACGACCATGGCCGTGGGCTGTGATAAGGACTTCGATGTGACGTCAACGCCATAAGCGGATTTTTCCGGTACATCGAAGTCAACATGGGGATTGAGGTGATTCTTAGTCACCCCCATACCCATAGCATGGATAACGGCAATGCCGCTTTCAGCAATCCGGCCACGCACCGTCGTAGCCTCTTCCCCCGGCCCCTCGAAGCGAATGTGATTAAGCGCATCAAGGCCGCTGACATAAACAGCACCTGAAACCGGATTGACCGCCATATTAAAAAGCGTCGATCCAACTTCGCTGACCGCGGCGAGGACGTTAGGTATATCGGCCGAAGCATCAATGAGAAAAACATCATTGTCAGGCAGATCAAGCATGACACTGGCCGACCAGTCAGTGCCATCGCCGTCCACCCACAAATTATTTTCCCGACGCACAATCAACCCTGTCTCCGGTGCGGCCTCACCCTGATGGTTCTCCGAAGGAAGAGGTTTTGCGCCCGCCACTACGCCCTCTGACAACGATGTGGTCCCGTTCCCCGACGTAAAAGCAGCTGCATAGACAGTATTACCATCCTGGCTTACCGCCAGCGCTCGCGGCGTATCAGCAAATAGATTGACGATGGTGATCAGCCGATCGGACCCTTTGGGCGCCTCGGCATCAAGGACCCAGACATCAGCACGTCCCACCCCGGGTTCCAATAGGTCATCCACAGAAAATTCAGGGTGGTTCTGGCCTCGGAACGCGGCCGTTATAAACGCTCGCTGGCCTATTTTGCCGGCAAATACAATATCCCTGGGTTCATCACCCACCTGAAGCGTGTCAACAACACGAGGGATGCCATCGAGAGCTACCACGCTTATGGAATCACTGAGATGATTAACAACCCAGACCTCATCCTCACCACGAAACGCCACGGCAACGGGCTCAAGACCGACCATGACGGCACTCTCGAGTACGAAGTTATCGTCAACGAGTTGGTAAACTTCCAGACAATTGGCGGGGATATTGGTGACCGCAAGCCGCCGACCACCAGGGGACAGCGCCAAAGGTCTGACCGGGCCCGATTCAAACAGCGTGAAACTTTCGGGCGCCTGATCGGCGGTTACTGTTGCTCCACCTGAACCACAGGCTGTCGCCGCGCCTGGCAGCGCTGAGTCGGGGGTATCCTGGCCCCGCGCTGTCTGCACGGACGACATCAAGCTCTGAAACAATGACGGCTGGGCGTGGGTGGGATAGACCGGGCTCACCAATGCGGCGCAGGCAAGCCAACAGAACACTCTCAAACAATAGCGGTAAAACAAAGGCATGCCCCCTCAACATAGCCAACGACGCACTGTCAGATTAGAGTATCGGTTAATCCGCAGCTCTATGACACCCCTCCGTTTCTACAGTCTGTATTGGCCTGATCAATGTACCTATTTCCCGGAGACCGCCCATGTCCAGCAAGAGCACCCAGTCAAGGGCAGCCACCGCGACTTTGGATCCAGAGCGCCTTCTGGTCGTGCTTTCACAGGTGCCCAAAGGCTCTGTGATTGCCTTTGGCGAACTCGCGCGCATGGCCGGCTATCCAGGCAGGGCCCGATGGGCTGGCCGGGTTCTGTCACGTCTCCCCAGCGGAACATTGCTGCCATGGCACCGCGTGGTAAATGCCAGTGGCGTGCTGACCTGCCCCCGGGCTGACATTGCCAGCCGGCGGCTGGAGCAGGAGGGCGTCACTGTAAAGAATCGGCGCGTTGCCATGGGGCAATATCAGTGGAGGCCATCGTGAGGACGGGGTATGGTCCCCCGATCTAACGAGGAGTAAGCGGTGGAACAGGATTCATTCGAAGACTTTACAAAGCGGCGTGATGCCACTCTCGATGCTGCACGGCCTGCCGCGGTAGCCAAGCGACATGAGAAAGGCGGGCGCACTGCACGAGAAAACCTGAACGACCTGGTCGATGGCGGGGCGGTTGACGAATATGGCCAGTATGCGGTGGCTGCCCAACGGAGTCGTCGAGATCACCAAGAGCTCATTCAGCAGACGTCCGGTGATGGTGTGATAACCGCGACGGGACCCGTGAACCGGGACCTGTTCTGTGCCGGAAGGGCCCTGACGGCACTTGTTATCAATGACTACTCCGTACTGGCGGGCACCCAGGGCTATTTTCACCACCGAAAGATCGACCGTATGCTCGGTATCGCCGCCCAGCGTCAATTACCGGTGATCATGTACACAGAGGGTGGCGGTGGTCGCCCGGGGGATACCGACGTGCTGGTGTCCGCGGGCGGTCTTAACGTGCCGACATTCCACCGCTGGTCAGCTCTCGCAGGCAAGGTCCCGCGCATCGCCGTGAACCATGGCTTTTGCTTTGCCGGTAACGCCGCCCTGTTTGGCGCTGCGGATTTACGCATTGCCACGGCAGCCAGCTTTATTGGCATGGCCGGCCCGGCCATGATCGAAGGGGGGGGACTCGGCAGCTACCACCCCACCGACATAGGTCCATCACCGGTACATGCGCGCAACGGGGTGATCGATATCGTAGCAACCGACGAAGCTGAAGCAACCGATCTCGCCAAGCGCGCAATGTCCTACTGGCAAGGCAAGATCACGGATTTCAGCTGCGCTGACCAAACCGCGCTGCGCGACATGTTACCGAGTAATAGACGAATGGCTTACAACCCCCTGAGGCTCCTGGACACCCTCTTTGATGTGGGATCGTTCATGAACCTCCGGCCAGAATACGGACGCAGCGTGATCACGGGACTGGCGAGAATAGAGGGCATTCCTTTTGCCGTTCTGGCCAGTGATTGCAGGTACCTGGGTGGCGCCATCGACGCCGAGGCGGCCGGGAAAGCCGCTGATCTTTACCGACTTGCTGCGCGCTGGCAGCTACCCGTTGTCTCCTTGGTTGACACGCCCGGATTCATGGTGGGTCCAGACAGTGAGGTCGAGGGCGCGCCGCGGCTTATGGCCGAGATGTTTACCGCCGGTGCCACCCTGAACCAGCCCATTGTCGCGGTTTTTCTCAGGCGAGGTTATGGGCTGGGCGCCATGGCCATGACCGGGGGTTCCTTCGAGGTCCCCATCTGCGCGGCAAGCTGGCCCTCTGGGGAGTTTGGCCCCATGGGGCTTGAAGGCGCAGTGCACCTTGGATTCAAGCAGGAACTCGCAGCGATCCCGGAAGGCCCTGAAAGAGAGGCTTATTTCGATGAGCGCTTGGGCGAGATGTACCAGCGGGGCAGAGCCACAGAGGCGGCGAGCTTTCTGGAGATCGATTGTGTGATCGACCCTGCCGATACCCGTGCAACGGTCTCGAGGGCACTGGGGAGTTGAGAAAATCCTCAGCTGGCTTCGCGTACCCATAGCCGCTTGCACCAGATCAGCAGCATGAGGATGACTATTTCAACCCCCATACCGGGGACACCGGCTGCCACGGGACCGTCAAGAACCAGTGTCAGACATCGGCCGGCCAGCGCCAGCAACAGTAGAAGCTGCACCGGCCAAAGCAGCGACGGGTCTCGCCGAAAGGCTGCCACCAACTGAATCAGGGCACCGCCAATAAAAAACCCCGCAATATCAGCCCGAACCGTGCCGCGACCCGCAGCTGCCAGTTCCACCAACCCCATATTGGCGGCCGCTTCCGTGGTATTGAATAGAAGTCCAGCGCCAACTAACAAAAATAACAATCCAACGGCTCCAAGCAACAACCTCGACAACATCATCATGGCCAAATCCCCTGCTTAAAAATTTGTTGCGCGCTCTCGGCGAAAAGACCCACGCCGGTGCCGGCAGCCCCGCCTGGCGTTGCGAACTGAGGTCTACTAGCCGCCCTGCTCTGACAGTAGCTGCTGCAACTCGCCAATGCCCTCTCCGAGTAGCGTCGCAATAGGCTGTAGTGTCGAATCCTCGGGTAGATTGTTTTCGATGGCAGACGCCTCACACTGCCTGAAGCACCCGCCTGCCGCTGCAATGCCGAAGGTCAGACAGGCGCTACCCAAGGTGTGGGACTCACGGACTATAGTGTCCCGGTCTGCAGCTACCATCGCCTGTCGCAGTGCCTCCCAGCGCTCAGCAGACTCGCGCAAAAACTTATCCACCAGTGTCCGCAAAACGCCGATACCGACTTCCTTTATCAGTCGATCTATCGGCTCCCTGTCGAAGACCACTACCGACTCTGAATTCGTTTGGCTCATCTGAACCTCCGGGTCGGGCTGCGCCCGTTCCTCTGGGGTTAAATTATTATTCGGTACTGTATCACCGTCAGTACGGGGTGACGCCTGGAGGTCAGAAACTTGGGGCTGAGCCGCGTCGAAACACTCTGTCGTTACATTCTTGTCCATCCTCGGCAGATGCTGTCCAAGAGAGGCTCGAAGCTCATTCAAGTTCAACGGTTTACCCAGCATTCCCTCCATGCCCACCTCTTGGGTACGCCGTCGATTTTCAGGTGAGGTGTGCGCAGTCAGCGCAAAAACCGGCAATGAATCCAACCCCGGAAGTCCCCTGATTCGCCGGGTGACCTCCAGGCCATCCATATCCGGCATATCCAAATCCATGAAGACCAAATCCACGCCACTGGAATGCGCAGCGAGCCACTCGAGTGCCTCATTTCCTGATCCCGCCGTCACGACGTTCAGGCTCATGGACTCGAGGACTTTGGCATTCAGCAACCGATTAATCTCATTATCGTCGACAAGCAATACACGACCGTCATAGCGCTCCGCGCCGCCAAGAGCGGCCGTCATAAACGTCTCAAGTTGCTCATCATCCGTCGCGTGCGCCAGGGGAATCTCGAACCGAAATATGGAGCCTTCGCCCATGGAAGATCGCACCTCAATATCGCCACCCAGCGCTTCGACAAAACGCTGCACAATACTTAGCCCCAATCCCGTGCCCTGAACTGCTGCGGTTTCTGCACTCAGGCCCGTTGTAAAGGGTAAAAAGAGTTTTTCCCGCGCCTCTTCAGGGATCCCGGGGCCCTGATCCGCCACGGAAAACTCGAGGATGTCAGAATCCTCCCGAGACAGCCCTTCCCGAATAATGGCGCCCATGGTGATGGTGCCAGACTTCGAAAATTTGACCGCGTTGCTCAGCAGGTTTCCCAGCACCTGGCGCAATAGCTTGAGGCGCCCGCGATAGGGCCTATCAAATTTCTGGCTACCCGAGCGGCGCAGTTCCAAACCCTGCTCTATCGCGCGAGGGCTGGCGAGAAGCAAACACTCATCGATCAGCTCGTCGAGGCTGAACGCCGCAAGCTCAGCCTCGCTGACATGGGATTCCAGGGACGCGGACTCCAACGTAAAGTTGATAACCTCCAAAAGCCGGTCGGCACTCTGGGTTGCCAGCCGCGCATAATCCGCCAATTTTCCTTCGAGGTTGAAATCCTTCATTAAGCTCAGGGCGCTAATGACCCCGTTCAGCGGCGTGCGCATTTCGTGGCTTACATGATGGAAGAACGTTTGCCGTGCTTCATTGGCTAACTCAACCTCGTGCTTGGCCTCCTCTAACTGTTCATTGAGCGCCTGTAAATCGTCAACCATAGATTGTTGGGTGCTCATGAAGAAAAGCTGGTCCATTTGGACATCGTGCACCGGGAAATCCGAAAGGGTCAGGGCCTGATTTGGCGCGTTGCCCTCCATCCACCACAACCAGGGAACGCCGACAAAACAGAGTCCGTCCAGGCCCATTGCCGAGTAATCGACTACCTGCCCCCTGATTGCAAATCCAAGCTCATCACTAAATCCCAGGAACAGTTGGCCAACAG
>JAKMEU010000287.1 GCA_022425845.1 Luminiphilus sp.
GGGAACCGAGCCCGACCTATCTGTGGCGGTTTATCTGGACCCTGCATCGGCCGCACAGCCCTAATCTCCGATGTAGCCAACGCGTTCACTACGTCACCCAAGCAGGGTATCCCCTGCATGCCCGCAAGCCAAGCCAGGCACAGCGACCCGGGACGTGACGACATGTGATCCAGGTACCGGTCAGAGGGCCTTTTTTAGACAAAGGTTCACTATCCCGCTAGTGTCCTCGCTGACACCCAACGGAAAATCACCCCATGCCCGGCCCGGCCGCATTGCTGACAAAGCTTCTCGCAACACTCCAGTTGGTGAGCGCCGGCGATACCACAGAGCTGAGCAAGCAGCCTGACGACCCCAACGCCCCCCCGGCCTATACCGTGGGAGGGGTCGTTTCCGGGCTGGAGGACGGCTCATCATTGATCATTGCACTGGACGGGCAGCAACTCGAGATAACAGGGAACGGAGGCTTTGTTTTTCCTAACAAATTGGAAGATCTAAGCCCCTACCAGATCGATATCATCCGCGAACCGCCCCGTGTGGACTGTGACATCGACACCGACTCGGGAACCCTCGCCGGGCAGGACGTTGGCGACATCGGCATCATTTGCGGAACCAATGCCAGCGCGCAGGTTTTCGCGCTGGACCGGCTGCACCGTGTTCGAATTACCATGACCCTGGAGGAATGGCGGGCCTTCGAACTGGACACCATCCGAGCCAACTACTCGATCCGTGACGCCAGCGGTGACGCCTCTCCCCTGACGTCTTACTCCCATAGCGAGGTGTATCGGCAGGCCGATTTCACCTGGCTTAGCGGTGATGGCAGCGAAATGCAGGTCGAAAAGGTGGGCTTTAAGATGCAGGGCAATACCAGCCGCCAATACCCCATCGACCAGGATGCCCAGCCCAACAGACCCCGCCGCTTCAGTTTTTCAGTCAAATTCGATGAAGAGTTTGATGAGGATGAAAGTGTTTACGCCTGTATTGACCACAACGGCAACCCCGCCGCCGTTGAAGGGTTCCCCTGCCTCAGCATTGTCGGACAGGACCTGGCCGAGTACCCGGAAGCCGATGGCCGGGAATTTATGGATGTCGATAAACTGCGCTTCCGATTCAACCGCGATGACCCCAGCTACCAAAGGGAGGTACTGGCCCACGAACTGCTGAATGCAGCGGGCATACCCGCTGCCCGAGCAGCCCATGCCCAGGTGGATCTGGTTGTGACAGGAACGCCTGACCAGTCACTGTTTGATGCCCCGCTCCCCCAGACATTCAATATGGGGGTTTTTAATATGATCGAGCAGATCGACAAACCCTTTCTCAAACACTATTTCGATGAGAACGGCTACCTCTTCAAAGTAGGGGCTCCGGGCAACCTTGCCGGACCTGCGGTGGTGGATGCGGAGTGCGCGCCCTACGAGGACAGCGAGGTATTTTTCAATGAGGATTTCTGCGTCATCGGCGTTGAAAAATCGGATCCGGATTCGGCCCTTGAATGGCTGGGTGAAGACAATTACCTGAACCCTGATTTCGTCAACAGCAATATCAACGGCGATGGTGCGGCGGGTAACGTCTCGCAGTTTTTACCCTACAAGCCCACTTATGACCTGAAAACCAAGAAAAAGTCGCGGGTTGAAGCCCGGGACGCGCTCAGGGACTTTGCCCGGTTTGTTCAGGCCCGGCCCAGCCCGGACGAGCTGGCTACCCGCTTCGACGTACCGGGTTTCATACTGGCGCAGGCAATGGAGATCGTGCTGGGCGCGGTCGATCATTACGTACGCGTGGCCAACAACTACTATCTTTACTTCAATGAGCCCAGTAACCGTTGGCTGTATATCCCTACCGATTTCGACTACACGCTGATCGATACACTGGGACCGAACTGCGCGGCCAACCCGGGCCTGCCCGTCTGCCAACAATTTCTGAACTTCGAGGCATTCACCGACGTCGGTGTGACAACGGCCTTTGATACCGGAACCGCGCCCCATTGGGCGGGTCGGTTCTTTTATCCCAACTACCCGCCCATTCTGTGGGACCTGGTGTTCGCCAGCGGTGACAATCGGAACGCACTGTATGACGCCATGGCGGCCATCATGGAGCAGCACTTCGACTGGTCTCTGATTGAGCCCGTGCTGGCGGAACGGCAGGCGCGGCTGGACGATGCCATTCGCAGCACCGACGCTGCCGACGCAGAGACCAATATTGGTGACTCAGAGTGCTCACAAACCTACAACCCCGATGAGATCGCTGGTCCCTCCGACACCTTTTGTGACCCGCGCAGGGCCTCGATACAGGCCTTTGTCGAAGCGCGCCGTGCAACCTTGCTGGAAGAAATTGCTCAAAGCCAGTAGGGCGGTACTCAGGTCAGCTGCGAGCAGGACGGGACACGCCTGCTGGGGGAAGCGCTATCGATGACAGCTCCCCTCAGGTTGTTAAATCGCACCAGCGGACTGAGACGCAGCCCTTTCAGGAAGTTGCCGGAAGTGCAGACACCCTCCTGCAAGGCATATTCGTTGGCTCAGGCTTTTCTGCGCCGACCCCTGCGCGACGGTTTATCGTCTCCCCCGGGCTTCGGCAGATCCTTCCAGGCGACGCCAAGGGCATCTGTCATGGCCGCTGTATCGAATTGCCCCTTGGGGGTGCCATCAAGGGCCTGGACCATAGCCGCCACATGGGCTGGGGTTGTGCCACAGCAGCCCCCAATGATGGTCGCTCCCGCGTCACGTGCAAACACCGCGTATTGCGCCATCAACTCGGGGCTGCCGTGATAGTGAATGGCGCCATCAACATATTCGGGGATACCGCAATTTCCTTTCGCCGCCACAGGGATCGAAGACTTTACCGCCAGTAACTCCTGCGTAGAGTGCATCAACTCCGCAGGTCCCACCCCACAGTTGGACCCCATCACACTGAGGCCCATCTGTTCAGCTGCCGCGGCAAAATCGGTCGGTGTCACCCCCATCATGGAGCGCTTGGCGGTGTCGAAAGTCATGGTGGCGCAGACGGGCAGCCCGGTTTTTTGTCCCGCCTCAGCCGCGGCAGCAACCTCCTCATTGGCCGACATGGTCTCGATCCACAGCACATCGGCACCTCCGTCCGCCAGAGCCTCGGCCTGCTCGGAAAAACAGTCCACCGCCTGCGCATACGTCAAAGCACCCATGGGTTCAAACAGCTCACCCGTCGGGCCGATGGAACCAGCCACCACCGCTTTTCGACCTGTCTTGTCCTCATGCTCGGTGACCGCCTGCCGCGCGAGGCGCGCAGCGGCGCTGTTCAATTCCCGGACACGATCCTGGGCGTTATGTAATTTCAGGCGCAGGGCATTTCCGCCGAAGCTATTGGTC
>JAKMEU010000347.1 GCA_022425845.1 Luminiphilus sp.
GAACAACCTTCAGGGTGTCTGAGCCGATTGCAACAACCCGCGATTGACGTGTCCTCCACCGGACTGCGTCGGGCACTGGAAACCGGTGCCGATGCGCGATTCCTCCTTCCTGATGCCGTATTGGAGTATATTGAACGCCATGGTTTATACCGTCCCAGCAAACAATCCCCAAGGGGGTGCATGTGACTGATTCGTCGCCCCTCGATCCCGATGCGCTGACAGATCTGGTACTGGATGCCCTTGATGACCTCAAAGCCGTTGATCCCGTCGTAATCGATGTGAAGGCACTGAGCTCCGTCATGGACTTCCTGGTGATCGCGAGCGGCACCTCGTCGCGACACGTCAAGTCTCTGGCAGACAACGTCATCATGCGTGCCAAGACGCAGTCGAATAGGCCTCTGGGTATTGAGGGGCAAACGGCCGGAGAGTGGGTACTGGTTGATTTTGGTGATGTGGTGGTGCACGTGATGCAGCCTGCGACGCGCAGCTTTTACGATCTCGAGCGGCTCTGGACCGCGCCGCCTCGCGCTGACTGATGCGCATCCGGGTGCTGGCGGTCGGCACGCGGATGCCGGACTGGGTGGTTGCAGGCGTTTCGGAATACGGCAAACGGCTGCCGCGGGACTTCCAGGTGGAATGGGTCGAGATTCAACCCGCCAAGCGGCAGGGTGATGATCGGCAGAAATTTCGGACAAGGGAAGCCGAGGCCATTCGCAGGCAGTTGAAGGGCAATGAGGCGGTCATTGCCCTGGACGTGAAGGGCACGCTGGTCAGTACCGAGGTGATGGCGGAGTGCTTTGCAGGCTACCGACAGGAGGGGACTGCCCTGGCTATTTTGATTGGCGGTCCCGATGGCATTGAGGGGGAACTCCTGCACAGTGCTGATCAACGCTGGTCCCTGGGACGTATCACGCTGCCCCATCCGCTTGTCCGGGTGGTGCTGGCCGAACAGTTGTATCGGGCCTGGTCCATCAATGCCCGCCACCCCTACCACAGGGCCTGAGTTGTGACAGGGCCACGGGATGCAATGCGTGATACCGGCCGTGAGTTGGCCATTCACAAGGCCAGGGTAGGGGTTGCCGGATTCGTGGTTCTCGCCGCACTGGGCACGCTGATTTATCGCTACTACACGCTACAGATTGTCGATTACGAGCAATTCCTGACCCAGTCCGAGCGAAATCGCGTTCGTCTGGAAGCGCTGCCCCCCAACCGCGGGCTGATCTACGATCGCAGGGGAAGATTACTGGCGAGCAATGAGCCCAGCCAGTCACTGGCGATTGTTGTCGAGCGGACGGGCAACTTGCAGGGGCTGCTTGATCAACTGGATGCCCTTGTGGGTCTTGATGAGGATGAGCTGGAGCGGTTCCAGGAGCGTCGGCGCCGCAGCCGACCCTATGACCCTGTTCCCCTGAAGCTGCGCCTGTCGGATGCGGAGGTGGCGGTCATCGGTGTCCATCGGCATACACTTCCCGGCGTCACTATTGAAGCCCAGCTGACGCGATCCTATCCCGACGGGGCATTGCTGAGTCATGTCGTAGGCTATGTAGGGCGCATCAACGCACAGGAGGCCGCTCGCCTGGAGGGCGAGGCCTACCGTGGGACTTACCACATGGGCAAGGTCGGTATTGAAAAGCGCTACGAGGACGTCTTGCTGGGCCGGGTGGGCAACCAGAATGTCGAAGCCAATGCCCATGGCCGGGTGCTGCGTGTCCTGGCCCGCGAGCTGCCCGAACCCGGCGCCGATCTTGAGCTCCACCTCGACCTCGATTTGCAGCGTGTTGCCTCCGAGGCCCTGGGCGACCAGCGCGGTGCCGTTGTAGCTCTCGATCCCCGAACGGGTGGCGTCCTGGCGCTGGTGTCCAAGCCAGGGTTTGACGGCAACCTTTTCATCAATGGAATCAGTGCGTCTGACTATGCCGCCTTGCGGGACTCGCCGGATACGCCGCTGCTAAACCGCGCGGTGCAGGGCCAGTATCCGCCCGGATCCACCGTCAAGCCCATGCTGGCGCTGGCGGGATTGGAGCTGGGACTGATCACACCTGAAAGCACGGTGGAGGATCCCGGCTGGTATCGGATACCGGGGGACAGCAGGCGCTACCGCGATTGGATCCTGCGTATTCGAGGTACCGGTCATGCTCCCGAAGTAGACATGCGCATGGCCATCGCCGAGTCCTGCGATGTTTACTATTACGATCTCGCCAGGACAATGGGTATCGATACGCTCGCCCAGGGGCTGGCACCCTACGGTTTCGGGGTAAAGACCGACATCGACATCACCAGTGAGCAGCCCGGAATCCTGCCCAACCGGGAGTGGAAGCGACGTAAAATGGGGCAGCCCTGGTATCCGGGTGAAACACTGAGCGTGGGTATAGGCCAGGGCTACATGCTGGCCACGCCCCTGCAGTTGGCCCAGGCAGCGATGATCCTCGCCAACCGCGGCGTGGCTTACAAACCACGGGTGGTCCAGCGTATCGGGGGCCAGCCTGTGGCGCAGGAGTCCCTGCCGGTTGTAGAGGCCAGCCCCGAACACTGGTCCGCTGTCGTGGCAGCGATGATGGATGTGGTTCATCACCCCTCGGGCACTGCGGCCGCTATTTCTCGTGACCTGCCCTACACTATTGCGGGTAAAACCGGCACCTCCCAGGTGATTGGGATTGCACAGGATGCCGTTTACGACGAAGACACAATTAACGCCCGTCATCGCAACCATGGCTGGTTCTTGGCTTTCGCACCCGTTGATCGTCCGGAAATAGCGATTGCGGTACTGGCTGAAAACGGGGGCGGTAGCAGCGCGGCTTATCCGGTAGCCAGAAAAGTGATGGATGCCTGGTTGGTGGAGTCCCGGGATGGCTGAGTACGATCGTTATTTATCTGATGGTCCCGATCGGGGTGACTTCCGGCGGCGCAACACGCTGCTGGCCCTGCTTCATCTCGACGGCTGGCTCTTTTTTCTGCTGCTGTCCCTGATGGGCGTCGGCCTGTTTGTTTTATACAGCGCGTCTGACGGCAGCGAAGGGACTCTTTTGCGACAGCTGCGCAACTATGGCATCGCGCTGGCGGGGCTGCTGGTGGCCAGTCAGATTCGCCTGACAACGTATCTGCGCTGGAGCCCGATCTTTTATGTGGGCGCACTGCTGCTCCTGGCGGCGGTGCCTTTGTTCGGTGTGGGTGCCAAGGGCGCGCAACGCTGGCTGGATATTGGTGTCATCAGGTTTCAGCCCTCGGAGTTGATGAAGCTGGCGATGCCGTTGATGGTGGCATGGTGGTTCAGTCGCTACGGTATTCCGCCGAGATTGTGGCCCCTGCTGGGGGCGCTTGCCCTCGTTCTGGTGCCGGCGGGACTTATTGTCATCCAGCCCGATCTGGGTACTTCCCTGTTGGTCGCCGCCAGCGGTTTGTTTGTCGTATTCATGGCGGGGGTCAGCTGGTGGACCATAGGCGGTGCCGTTCTGCTGTTTGTCGCCAGTGTCTGGCCAGCCTGGCTATTTCTACTCAAGGATTATCAAAAACAGAGAATCCTCACTTTGCTTGACCCTGAAAGTGACAAGCTGGGCGCAGGGTGGAACATCATTCAGTCGAAAACGGCGATAGGCTCGGGAGGTTGGTCCGGCAAAGGTTGGCTAGAGGGTACGCAGTCGCACCTTGATTTTTTGCCCGAAAGCCAAACGGATTTTATTATCGCCGTGCTGGCCGAGGAGTTGGGGC
>JAKMEU010000355.1 GCA_022425845.1 Luminiphilus sp.
TCCCAGCCCAGATGCCGAGGCCTGCAGTGCCGCCGAGGATATGCTGTCTTTCATGACGCCTATCGCCAAGGCGTTTCTCACGGAAACCGGCTGTGAGTCGGCCAACCTGGCGCTGCAGTGCTTTGGCGGTCACGGCTATATAAAGGAATGGGGCGTCGAACAGAACGTCAGGGATGCCCGTATTGCCACGATTTACGAGGGCACGACGGGTATTCAGGCGCTCGACTTCACTGGCCGGAAAGTACTGGGCTCGGGGGGCGAGCTTTTAAAGAACTTCACCCGGGAAGTTCACCTGTTCTGCAAGGAACACGCTGACAATGAGTCGATGCAGGAGTTTGTTGCGCCGCTGCAGGCGCTTAACAAGAAGTGGGGTGACATCACGCTTCACATCGGCACCAAAGCGCTAGAGAACGCTGATGAGGCAGGTGCGGCTTCTGTTGACTACCTGATGTTCTCTGGTTATGCCTGCCTGGCCTACTTTTGGGCAAGGGCCGCTGCAGCGGCCCATGCTGCACTGGGCTCCGGATCATCGGAACCTGAATTCTATGAGGCCAAGCTGAGCACGGCCCGATTTTACTACCAGCGCCTGCTGCCCCGAACCTTGGTCTGTGAGCAGGGTATCCTGTCCGGTGCCGATAATTTGATGTCGTTGGCTGTAGAGTCTTTCTAAGGCGACTGGCGGCCGCTTTGCAGTCCTGCGTGCTTGTCCGCAAGATCAGTATCGTCGGAGCATGCGGCTGGTCCCGCCACAATAGCCAATAGCACGATGCGATACATCACGAATTCATTGCCTCAGTAAATGTGCGCAGGGAAAGTGTCCCAGGCTGGCAGGTAAGCTGTCACGGTTGGACATCGGGAGTCAGCCAGATGGGGCTGCTCCACGCCCGCTCCTGTAGCGTTGCGGGCACCCGCGGGTCCGGCATGCGACCGAGGCGAATGGCATCATAAGTGGACCAGCGACAGGTCGGATTCATCAGTACGCGCACGTAATAGAAAGCGGCTTGCTCCGGGTTGTATTCGGGGTCACTCCAGAGAACTTTGAGCTCATTGCTGCCCAAGTGGCTGCTGTATTGACACGTCTGGAGATCAACCGACGCGCCGCTGTCGGGGCATTGACCCGTTTCGGGGTCCGTCGTCAGACCGTCAGCACAGGCGATATCAAACACCGCTTCATGGGTTTGGCCCTCGTTGTCAATCCAGCCCTTGATCATTTGCACACGTTGCAGCGGCGCATCGATAGGGTCACGCATGGCCCACACGTAAAATTGGGGAGACTCCCCCCGCCTGCGTCCTGACACGTCGGATGTGGCCAGCCGTCCACCCATCGGTACGCCCGTTGCCTGCAGGGACTCTATGACGCTGGGATTATCCAAAACTGTCTCGGAAACATTCCAGCCGGCGTAGAAACGCAGTGCCATGCGCGGCCCCGATGTGCCGTAAGTTTCTCTACGGGCGAGGGCGTCAAAGATAGCTTCCCGCGTATTCTCGGGTGCCCACACCCCGGCGAGCCCGCCAGATCCCTGAAACTGCAGCCGGGACTTGAAAGGTACGGGCTCTTCATCTTCCAGTCTTCTGAATGCGGAAGATGTGACTGCGCCCACCGCACCGGGATAATCCCATTCCTCCACATCTCCCGGATTGGAGTTGTGACTATCAGTGGCAGCGATAAAGCCGACCTGTAAAGGGTTGAATCCCAGTTCCTGTTCGAGCTCGAGTCCGACTTTGAGGCCCTGCCTGGCGAAACTGGTTTCGAAGGCGCAGCCCGTTGTCTCGCCCGGTTGGCAGGGGTCGAGGACCTGTTCAAAAGCGCATTCCTCATCGGTGGCGCCCACGCCCAGTGCGCACTCCTGGGCGCCCTTGACTTGATAAATTTCGGTGAGCGGCTCGCGGCGTTGACGCAGTTGCCAGTCGTCTTTTTCATAGGCCGTTCCTTCACGGGTATACCGTGAGTAGGTGAGGCCCCAGGCCTTGTTGGGATTGTGAGGGATGGTCAGGAAGTCACAGCCCGCACCGCAGGTTGCCTCCAGGCCTTGCCATAGATCGATCGCGCTGCTGACATCGATGCTGGAAATCGCCCGCTCGGGCACCTTGTTGGAGCGAAAGATCACGTTTCTGTGGTGCTTGCCCTGGTCGGGCATACCCGGAGAAAACTCATAGGCGATCAGCGTCGTGAGTTCACCCGGCTCATAATACTGATCGGCAAGCGCGACATATCGCTGCCAATCAACCCGTCCGTTATCCAAACACCGCTTCAACGCACCTTCACCCAACCTGCAGGTGGGAAAACTGCCAGGTTTAAGCGCTGGAAGTGATACGGGTTGGTAGACGCCGGGAGGGGCTGAAGGGTCTCCCGGTAAGGCTTCGCCCCGGGCGCGGCCTGCCAGGATTCTGAAGATCATGGGGTTGGGTTCATTGGCCAGCCAGCAGGTGCCTCGTTCGAGAAGCGAGAGACCCTCGTCATCGCAATGTGTGCGGGTACCGAATCCCTCTGCATGATCTGTAATGGCCACGAAGTCCAGCGGTCGACTCAGTTGCATGACTTCACCACTCGCTGATTTGAGCGGCTCGCCGCTGGCAAAGCGGTAGGCATCCTCGATGCCCAGGGTGTTGCCAAATAACGTCGCATCAAAACTTTCGGAGGTATGAACGTGTAGCTCACCCCAATACAGATTCATTTCCGCGCTGGGTGCCGGTTGCTTTTGCTCAATGGGAGCGGCGGGAATCTGTATTCTGCTGTTGTCTTGCAGGGCGTAATCCCTGGCTGCAGTTTCGGGGCCGAAACGGTCCGCACTCGCCTGCATGGGCGCAATGATTTTTATCCACACGATGGAGAAGGCGCCGAGCAGCAGGATCGCCATCACCAGACTGGTCTTCTTTAGCATGGTCTGTTCCTCGACGCGTGAATAGATGCCACTGCTGTTTGGGTAATCGATGACCGGTTCTGTCTGAGCGACCCCAGAGCGTCGGTTGAAGCTTCAGGACGACCGGTCTCCACGACGGACTAGAGGCGGTCAGCCGACGCTTGAGAGAATCATCTTCGGCCAGACTGAGAGCCTTGCCACCAAAAAACCTGACTGCGGAGTTTTGAGCGTAGCTCCATCCGAAAGTATACAAGGCTTTCCGCACTTACTTGGCCGCAAACTGCACTGGTTCTTCAGCAACCCAAGCCTGCTCCTGAGTGCTACGTTACTGTGAGGTCTGGCCGCGTGTCTTTTGCGGTGCGGCGGGAGAATCAGCTGTCGAGGTCAGTAGAGACGCTTTGGAAAGAGCCGAAAGAAAATGTCCTGAAATCGTTGCCAAGCGTTAAGGCTGGGCTGTTTCCTGCGAATCTCATCGCTGTTGCGCCACTCAATGGCGCCATTTTCATTTCGCACAAGCTGCCAGCTATTTTCCGGTAGCACGTCCCGTTCAATGATTTCCGCAAGTTGGTTCGCGAGGCCTTCGCTGTCGATCACAGCAAACATTTCAGAATTAATGAGCGCCGACCGTGGGTCAAAATTTGCCGACCCGATGACGGACAGGCGTCGGTCAATGACCATGGATTTAGAGTGGAGCCCCATCACCGCTGCGCTGACGGGCGCTGTATCGACCACCGTAGATTTTATCGCCGCGTCGTGGCGGGCCTCGTACAGCTTAACCCCGGCATCCAGCATTGGCCCCCGCCACGCTTTGTAATGACTGTTTACTGCCACCACATCCTGGGAAGCCAGGGAGTTCGTATGAACGGTTACCTCCACATCCCTATCATTGAGGTCTTCAAGCAATTCGATTCCCGGATCGTCGGGAATGAAATAGGCGTTGGTAACCAATAGTTCTTGGCGGGTCTGCGGCAGCAGTTCGAATACGGCCGTGATCAAATCTGCGCTGATACCGTTTGCCAGTGGGCGGTCGGTCATGACCGTACTGCTACCGAGATGGAGCGCAGTCGCAAGTTCTTCCAAAGCAGGACGCCAGTCTTTCGGCGTCAGCGAAAATGACTCGAGGTGGGGCAACTGCTGCAGCAGGGTTGCAAGAGTCTCGCGAAGTGCCGGGTATTCTGCTTGAGCTTCACCTCTTAATGCTTCGCTGAAAGGCGCTGTCCAGCCACTGTTCCAAAAAAGATCGAAGACCGTGCTGGTTTGGCGCGCAACCTGCCCAACACCCAGCACGTCGATGTCGCGGAAATTCAGCTCTTCATCCAGACCCATGTATTCATCGCCGATGTTGCGTCCACCCAAAATGACCGCACGGTTATCAGCTATCAGTGACTTATTGTGCATACGGTGGTTTAGCTGTGTGAAATTGGTAGCAAACTCTGCACCCCAAGCCACGGATTTCCGGTTCTCGGCGCTGTTAAACAAGCGAAAGCTGATGTTCGGATGTGCCGCCATCAGCTTGCCCAGGGCGTCACGAATTTCGCGCTGGGTTTTGCCTGAGGCCAGTGTGCCCATATCGTCGACAATGACCCGAATGCGCACGCCGCGGTCAGCGGCATCAAGTAGCCGGCTGGTCAGCAGCATGCCGGTACTGTCGCTGTGATAGAGGTAGTATTGCAGATCGATCGTTTCAGTGGCCGAGTCAATTAGGGCCAGTCGCCAGCGCAGGGCCTCTTCGCTTCGATCGAGCAAGTGAAATCCTGACAGGTCGGTTGACGGAGCGCTGATAAGCCCAGCCGGTGTGTTGTCTCGGGCAATGCGCTGTTGAAGGGCCAGCTCGAGGTCGGTTAAGGGTCCTTCCTGAGCGGCTGGCAAGGCGGTTTCGGGTTCGGGAACCTCGAAGGGCGTTCGCACCTGGGTGCTGCAGCCCGCCAATATCATGAGCATCAGCCAGACAGTGATACCGCGATAAGCGCGTGAGATTACATGGGGTTTAGTCGGGTAGCTGATAGGCATCGAATTTTTCGCGAGATTTGATCAGATCTATCTTGCGCTTGCCGTCGACGCGCTTGAGCAGGGCGTCGATTTTTTTGAAACGTGCATACACCACGCCGTTTCGGTCGCCCTGATAAAACTCACCTTTGACGGCCACCTCGGCCTTTTCACTGTCTACGAAGGCCATGGGTAGGGTGAGTCGTCCGTCCGATAGCAGTATTTCGGCTTCGCCTGCGAGGTCTTTCACAGCCATTAAATTCGAAATCCACTTTGGCGGGTTGTTGCGATTGTCGATGAAGACCACGAGGGGACGGGTATCACTTACGGTGAGCTCTGCTGTGGCAGCAAGGTCGATGGGCCGCGGAAATGACCCCTGGGCTGAGGTGAACTTCAGCGCCGCCGACCAGTAGTCGCCTTCAAAGTTTGATTGGTCGCCATCGACCCTGAGATTAAACAAGCGGAGTGTTGAGTCACTGAAGTCGGCCTTTAGTTCACGCGGTACGCCACTGGCGATGTTGATGTCGGCATCAAGGTCGCCTTGAAACGTTTGCTCATCGACTGCAATTTTCAGGCCGGTAGAGTCCAGTTCGATGCTGCCGTCCATGTCCTCTTCGCTAAAAAAGATATCGGCGTCGAGGCGAGTCGAGCCGCCGGCAAAGGAGAATGCGGTCTCAGCCGGCAGGTAGTAGTTGAGTGTGGCCATATCAATCAGCGTTGCGTCATCAACCAGCAGCTTGAAAGTGTTGCCGGCGCGCCGCTGCCGCGCTTTTTCATCGGTCCATAGGTCTTTGAAGCTCAGGTCGGGGTCCGGAATGATGAAATTTGACCCGCTGTAGTTGAGCTGCAACATATTGCCTTCTAAAAAGGGACTGCTCGCATTGGCGCGCGAGGCGGTCAGGCTGTCGTAGCGAATGTCGAGCCCCATGGGAGTGTCGGCATCAGGGGGCGTGTGAATGAGAACCGTGCCCTGACCCGTGATGTCAATGTCGCGGATGGCGACGCCAAGATTGGCAGCTGTCGCTGTGAGCTGCGTGCCCGCTCTAACATGGCCATCCCGTATTGCAACGCGGCCAGCTAGCTCTCCAGCGCCGGAAATATCGAGGTCTCCCAATCCGGCGGTGAAGATTTTTATAAAGTCAAAACTGCCCACATCGAGGTCGACCTGCGCATCGACATAGCCATAGGGCAGCATGCGACGGCCCTGGTTTTCGCTGCGGAGCAGCGGTGAAAACCCCAGGGCGCCGGTGGCTGTGCCCCCACTGTAGATCTCGGCGCTGCCGTTGAGGTAGGCGGGGCCCAAATTCAGGTCAACGTTATCTACGTCCAGCCAGAAATTGCCGCGCCGGGTTTCTATGTACATGTCCCCTGTCGCCGAGCCGCTTCCTGTGCCTTGAAGATTAAAAATCCAGAAGCGGTGGTCGCCGCTGGCCTGCATATTCGTGAGATAGATTTTCCAGGGGCGCTTCTTTTTCAGAGGCTGGGTCTCAGCCGGAACAATGTCACGCCCTGTGATGGGGGGGAAATAGGCAATTCGCTTGCTGTAGTCGCGACCGGGTTTGAGTCTGGGACGCTGTCGGTAGTCGACGTTCTCGGCTTCGATATCAGACAGATACACATGCTTCAGCACCATAGGCAGCAGGGCGATCGAACCCGACCCTGAATCTGCATACACCTCCCATTGCTGGGTGCGGCTTTGACCATTGGCCGCGATGCCTTCTGCGTGCACCCGAAACGGGTAAAAGCTCCATGCGCGCTCCCAGGAAACCTGAAACTTCTCGGGACGAATTTTATTGACCAGAGTTTGCGTCAGGGAGAGCTGCAAAGCGGCATTGATGATCACCAGGTACGCAAGCTGCGCAGCGATAACAAGGGTCACAAGACGCTTGATAATGGGTTTGGCGTTAATCATTGTTTGCGTCTCTGAGAGGTTGTTTCAGGGTTTCTGAACCCCACATGTTACCCAAGTACCAGACATTGGACGGTAACCCAATTGCGACCAAATTGAATACTCTCAATTGGTGTCAGAGCCCTTATATGGACGGGATTAGCCTTGGATCTGGGAGTTTGAGCTTCACAGGCCCCGGGCCTGCTCACCACGCCTCGCTGTGCTCGGCGACCCTTCCCTTCGGGCGCGGGTTCAGCTGTCACAGCCGCTAAAAACAAAAAAGGGCCACCTGGCGGCGACCCTTTTCTGTTTTTGGTGGAGGCGGCGGGAGTTTGAGCTTCACAGGCCTTTGGCC
>JAKMEU010000069.1 GCA_022425845.1 Luminiphilus sp.
AGATCACCCTCTTCAATCGTTCCGTCGTAGGCCTCTTTGAACCCATGGATGAAGCTGCCGAACTGACCGACCACCATCTTGCCTTCAAGATTGGCAATCATGGGGAACTCATCGTGCTGCTCCCGTATTCCCGGTGACATGGCCGTTCGAAACAGCACGGCATCCATCTCATAGCGCGCGTTCATCATTGCGTTTTCAATGATGTCGAGTGTTATGGGGTCAATGTCGACGCGCTTGAGCTTCTCGTTGTTCGTTTCTACTATCGTGGCAGGCATTGATCAGTCTCCCTTAAGAAGTCGGTGCAATCAGAATGTTGCCGAACTCGTCGACGTTGCCGGTGTGGCCAGAGAGAATCACCGTGGTGGAATCCATCTCCAGGACAACCGCCGGCCCCTCTATCTTGTTCCCAGCTTTGAGTTTGCTGCGATCGTAAAGACTCGCTTCCATATCCTTGCCATCCATGAATACGGTCGTAGTTCCCAGCTTTGCAGCCTTTATCGGCGTACGGGAGCCTGACTTGGGCAACTTACGCGCTTCGATTTCCGCACTTTTCCCCTGTGCAACGGCGCGCAGGTTGACAATTTCCTTATCCGAGTCGAGGGCAAAAGTGAACAGCTGCTTGTGCATTTCATCAAAGGGGTCGCCGATAACCGATAGCCCGCCCTTTTTGAGTGATTTCAGATCAAAATCCACGGTGAGCTGCAATCCCTGCCCCTGGTAACGGATATCTGCCTGGCAGGAGACGGTGATCTCCTTCGCCGGTACGCCTTGTTGATCAAGGGTTTTCAGCGCTTTCGCCGCAAGGTCATTGTAGATTTTGGTCAGGTCTGTCGTAGTGGTATCGGCAAAGCGTCGTATGTAGGTGCGCGACGCCTCGTCGCGAACCCGTGTCGTTGCGTCTCCGTAGGCACACAGCACACCGGGTCCCGGTGGGATGACGACAGGCCAGCTGTTCATGAGACGACCCAGGGCGTTAGCGTGCAGCGGCCCCGCACCACCGAATCCTATGAGCGCAAAATCCCTGGGGTCGTAGCCCTGCTCCACCGATACCAAGCGCAGGGCTCCGTACATATTTTCATTGACGATATCGATGATACCGGCCGCCGCTCGCTTGACGGAGATACCCAGCGCTTGGGCCACGGGTTTGATGGCCTTTTGAGCCAGATCCTTACGGATCTCCATATCGCCACCCAACCGAACCTCGCTGGGCAGATAACCCAACACGACGTTTGCGTCGGTCACGGTAGGCAGCTCCCCCCCTTTATTGTAGGCGGCTGGCCCGGGCTGCGCGCCCGCGCTCTCCGGGCCCACCCGAAGCGCCCCGGTTAACTCCGGCACGTGAGCGATGGATCCGCCTCCCGCACCGACTGTGCGAACGTCCACAGATGACGCACGCACCGTTACGTCGCCGACCGTGGTCTCGCGCCGCAGTTGGGCTTTGCCATCCTGAACCAAAGCGACGTCGGTTGAAGTCCCCCCCATATCAAAGGTCAGGAGATTTTCGAATCCGGCTTGTTTGGCGACCCAGACTGCGCCCGAGACACCACCGGCCGGTCCACTCATCAAGAGATTAACGGGGAGCTGCTGGGCCACTTTGGCTGAGGCCATACCTCCATCGGAGCGCAGAATATTGAGCTGGATCTTCTTATTGCTCTTCTTGAGTTTCTTTTCGAGGTTTTTAACGTATTCAGCCACCTTGGGGCGAACATAGGAGTTCGCCACGGTGGTGATGGTGCGCTCGTACTCCTGCATCTCAGGCACTACCGAAGAGGACAGGGAAATAGGCACTCCCGGCAGGGCCTTCTTCGCAACGCGCTCCACAGCCTTTTCATGCTTGGGGTTAGCGTAGGAATTAATCAGCGACACCGTCAGCGCTTCGATATTCTCGTCTTTCAACTGGCCCATGGCTTTTTCAAGCGCTTTCGCGTCGAGGCCCCTGACAACCTTGCCATCGGCGCCTACGCGCTCCTCGGCCTCGATGGTGCAGGCCAGCGGTGCCAGCGGGTTGCTTTTGTTGTAGATAACCCAGCCGCCAAGACCACCCGGCACATAAGAGCGTGCAATTTGAAGAACCTGTTTGTAGCCCCGGGTAGTGACCAACCCGACTTTGGCACCCGAACCGGTGAGCACCGTGTTGGTCGCTACCGTTGTTCCGTGCATAACCTGGGAAATTTCGGATGGGTCAATGCCTGCATTACCACAGACGCGTTCGACACCATTCATGACACCCACCGACGAATCATCGGGGGTGCTGGGCACCTTGGCCGTGTGGATATCACCACTGGCCTCGTTGACGAGAATGAGGTCGGTAAATGTACCGCCCACATCGACTCCTAGACGATAGGACATGTCAGGCCTCCTGACTGAATTTTGGATGCATGGCAGGGCTTACACGGGGCCAACTTTGCAATTGACCGGACATTTGTTGGCCGATACCGTTACACTGCACCATGCACCAATCCGCAGTACCGTGCAAGACGCCCCAAGCAATTCACCTGAACAGTTGAGAGTCGGCAATGGAAAAACCCCTGGAGGGAATACGCGTCATCGCTATTGAGCAGTTCGGTGCCGGGCCCTATGGCTCGATGTACCTGGCCGAGCTCGGTGCCGACGTCATCAAAGTGGAAAACCGTGCCACCGGTGGGGATCCATCCCGGCAATCCGGCGCGGTCACTCTGGCCGATGATGACAGTGCCTATTTTCAGGCCTTTAACCTGTCCAAACGCAGCGTGACCCTGAATCTAAAAAGCCAAGAAGGTCGATCCATTTTTGAAGAC
>JAKMEU010000385.1 GCA_022425845.1 Luminiphilus sp.
AGGCTGGACTCGCACGACCCAAAGTCAAGGCTGCAGATTTTCATGGAAAAGACGCCTATGTAGCGCAGCGGGAACTGAGTGAGCAGGTCGCTTATCTCTGCACTTTTGTGCTCGAGGACACGACTGACCGCGATGGTGTGGAGCGTTTTCCTGTAGGGCAGTGGCCGCTACTGGACCCCGAGTCCCATGAGGTCATTATTGATAGCCACGGGCGTCGTTCTTACACGACCAGTGTGGCTTTTGGACCGTCATTGGGCCAGAACATTGCCATGGGGTATCTGCCGGCAGATCGGGCCAAGGAGGGCGAGTCCGTCTTGATGGAATACTTTGGCGACTTCTTCCCAGCCAAAATTGTCGCTGTGGGTTACAGGGCTCTGCTGGATCCCGAGAACAGTCGGGTAAAAACCTGAGCCGGCAAAGGAACCCGGGCAGAGATTGCGGATTTACATCAGCGCGCGCCCGGGCTTATTAAATCTTGGCTCTTTTGGCAGGGCCCAATTTTTAGTCAGCCTTGACGCTGCGGCTGACCCATTGACACAATGCTTCAGTCGACCTTAACCCGGTGTCCCTGCTGTTTTGAAGATCACTAAAAGCCAGTTCACCTTTAGCATACTTCTGTCAGCGGCCATCGTCGGTGTGGTCCTCGCGGGCTCGGGTTATTGGGTGCAGTGGCAGGCTCGCAGTGGCGGGTACGGCGATGGAACCGAGATCCCTGCGCTGGTAACGCTCCCCGAACCTCGCCCCCTCGCAAAATTTACGCTGGTGGATGATGCCAAGCACATATTCGATATTCAGTCCCTAGAGTCGCGCTGGTCATTTATTTTCTTTGGCTTCATGTATTGCCCGGATATCTGCCCTACCACCTTACAGGATCTCAGTTATGTGAAGCGGGAAATCCTTGCCAGAGGTATTCCCGAGCAGGCCATTCAATTTGTGTTTATCTCGGTTGATCCCGCGAGGGACAAGAGCGAGCAAATTGACAAGTATGTCAGCTACTTTGACGCTGGGTTTGAAGGGGCTACCGGCTCAATAGGGCAGTTGAACAATTTGACGCGTCAATTGGGTGCGCCTTTTATGGCAGGCGCGAATGCAGGGGATGATGTCTATGAAGTGGCTCATTCAAGCGCGGTGTACCTGATTGACCCCAGCCAGCGTTTCGCTGGCCTGATCAGTTCACCGTTTGTCGCTGAGGATGTGGCCGAGCAATTTGCTGACCTCTACCGGGCCTCTCAGGCGGCGGCTCGGGACGATCAATCCGGTTAGATACTCAGCCTGACTTTTCCGCGTGCACCCCATCTACTCGATCGGGCACTGTTTTACTGTGATCTACCAGTACAAAAGCAAACACATACATCAACACAGTTAATAACAGCATGATGCAGGCATGCGGAATATAGTTTGTTCCAGATTCTTTTTCACCGCTCATTGTTTTCTACCTAAACGCTTAATCGAAAGTGACTGTTCGGCCCGACATCAATGTGCCGGTGGCGGGGCGGGGCCGGTTTGCACCAGTTCCTGTAAAAAGTAGATAGCCCGGTTAAAAAACGTCCAGTCAGCTTCAAGAGAGCCGATCGCTACCAGAGTTAACAGTAGTATTGGCGGTAGCAATATAAAGTAAACCATGGCGAGGCGTTCCCAGACCATGTGCATGAATACGGCAACAATCAATCCTGCCTTTAACACCATAAAGAGTAGTATCAAAAACCAGCGCATATACCCCTGAATTTGATAGTAGTCCACGGCATAGGACATGGCACTGAGCACAAAGAGCAGAATCCATATCTTGAAATAAATCCCCAGCGGATGCTGGATAACTTCTTCCTCTTTAACGACGGGTTGGTGTCCGTCAGCTGCGTGTTCCATAACTACCCCTTACCAAAGATAGAAGAATGCAAAAATGAATACCCAGACGAGATCAACGAAGTGCCAGTACAGGCCCATAATCTCGATCTCCTCATAGTTACCGCCACGTTTTGTAAACCAACCGGGTTTCTGCTCATCGAGGTGACCCTTGGATACTTTGTAGGCCATGATGAATAAGAAGATCACACCGATGGTGACGTGGGTACCGTGGAAACCTGTCACCATAAAGAACACTGAGCCAAACTGGGCAGCTCCCATGGGGTTACCCCAAGGTCTGACGCCCTCATCCATAATCAGCTTGCTCCACTCAAATACCTGCATGCCGACAAAGGTTGCACCCAAAATAGCGGTAACAATAAGTAGCCAGAACGTTGTTCGCTTGTCTTTTCGATAGCCAAAGTTAACGGCGAGGGCCATGGTTCCACTGCTGGTAATCAGTACAAAAGTCATGATGGCGATAAGGATGAGAGGTATGGGTGCGCCGCCAAAGCTGAGCGCGAACACCTCACTGGAACTGGGCCACGGATCCAGCGTTGACATTCTTACAGTCATATAAGAGGCGAGGAAACAGCCGAAGATAAAGGTATCGCTGACGAGAAAGATCCACATCATGGCCTTTCCCCAGGGTACATTCTTAAAGGCCCGCTGGTCAGAAGACCAGTCGTCGATGACACCTTCCAGGCCGGGCTTCAATTCCAGTGAATCGGTGGCAACATTTTGTGCAGACATTACTGGTCTCCCTTACTAGATTACACCGCATATCCGCAGCAGAATTTCAAAGTTATTGCCGCTGAAAAGAAGGCCGAACAGCAACAGCCAAACCCCCAGCAAGTAGTGCCAGTACAGAGCACAGTTGGATAAATTGGTCTCCAGCCGTCGAACGTCACCCGGGCTAAACGCCCGACTCATGACGCGACCCAGCGCGATCAGTCCTCCCGCCATGTGCAGGCCATGAATGCCGGTGATCATAAAAAAGAAACCTACGGATGGATTGCTGAAATCTCCAAGCACCATCGTCGTAAGTTGCTGCCATGCAGCCCACTGCCCGACCAGAAACAGAATAGTCAGTACCCCCGCGCCAACCAGCGCATACCTGACCCAAGCTGCACGACCTGCGCGGGCAGCCATGAGTGCCAGCTGCAAGCAAAGACTACTGAGCAACAGTACGCCCGTGTTAGCCCAGAGTAGATTTATTTGCGGAGTAGGGCGCCAGTCCTGATAGAGCATGCGCCCTCCGTAGGCGACGATCATCAGGAGGAAAAAGACACTGACGACACCCAGCAAGAACTTTAACGCCGACCGTCGTGAGTTTGATGCAATTTCCGCACCGGACAGAGCCGGGGCCGAGGGCCCCGTATCGGCTATCCAGGGTGTTTCAGCAAAAATTCCTGTACGAGTACTCATAGCTCTCTCCTCAGGCCGTCATAGAGCGTGGTGGTACATTTTGAGGGACGAAATCATCCTCATGGCCCGGAACGCTGTAATCGTAGGCCCAACGGTAGACACAGGGCAGATCTTTACCAAAGTTACCGTGCTGTGGTGGCGTGTGCTCGGTCTGCCATTCGAGCGTTGTGGCATTCCAGGGATTACCCGGTGCTTTTTCACCCTTGAAAGCGCTCCAGATCAAATTGAACAGGAATACCAGCTGAGCAAAGCCCACGACCAGCGCCGCGATGGTGATACTGGCGTTCACGGCGTGTGCTGATTCAGGAAGGAAGGTTGTCCCGGTGATTTCGAAGTAACGTCGGGGAACACCCATGATGCCCAGATAGTGCATGGGCAGAAAGACCAGATAGGACCCGACGAAGGTGGTCCAAAAATGAAACTTGGCCATCCCTTCGTGGTACCAGCGACCGGAGATCTTGGGGTACCAATGATAAATCGCACCACAGACCACCATCACCGGTGCCACGGCCATGACCATATGGAAGTGTGCGACCACAAACAGGGTGTCTGACAACGGCATACTGACCGTTGAGTTACCCAGGAATAAGCCGGTCATACCGCCGTTGACGAAGAACAACAGGAAGGCAATCGCAAACAGCATCGGTGTGGTCAGGTGGATATTACCCTGCCAGAGTGTGAGCACCCAGTTGTAGACCTTGAGGGCCGTTGGGATGGCAACAATCAGGGTGGTGGTAGCGAAGAAGAACCCAAAGTAGGGGTTCATACCACTGACATACATATGGTGCGCCCAGACCACAAAGCTCAACGCTCCGATAATGACAATAGCCCAAACCATCATTCGGTAGCCGAAGATGTTTTTTCGGGCGTGAACACTGATTAAATCAGAGACGATGCCAAAGGCGGGAAGCGCAACGATGTAAACCTCGGGGTGGCCAAAGAACCAGAATAGATGCTGAAACAGCAGTGGATTTCCGCCAACGTGCTCGGCCTCGCTGCCCATGGAAACAATAGCAGGCATGAAGAAGCTGGTGCCTAGCAGGACGTCAAGGGACATCATAATGGCACTGACAAAAAGTGCTGGGAACGCAAACAGTGCGAGTACTGTGGCAGTGAAGATTCCCCAGATGGTGAGCGGCATTCGCATCAGGCTCATGCCCCGAGTGCGGGCCTGGAGGACGGTCACCACGTAGTTCAGGCCACCCATCGTAAAGCCGATAATAAACACGGCAAGCGATGCCAGCATCAGCAGGATGCCCGCCTGTGATCCCGGTGTCCCGGGTAGGATCGCCTGGGGTGGATACAGCGTCCACCCCGCACCTGTGGAGCCGCCTCCCACGAAAAAGCTGGCCGTCAGCAGCAGCACGGCAGTGAAGTACACCCAGAAACTGACCATGTTCAGCCAGGGAAACACCATGTCACGTGCCCCAACCATTAGAGGGATGAGGTAGTTGCCAAAGCCACCCAGAAAGAGGGCGGTTAGCAGGTAAACCACCATAATCATGCCGTGCATGGTGACGGCCTGAAGGTAGTAGGCGGGATCAATAAATGAGAATGTGTTGGGCCAAGCAAGTTGTAGGCGCATAAACCAGGACAGGACCAATGCGACCAGGCCTATCGCCAATGCCGTCGCGGCATATTGAATGGCAATGACCTTGGCATCCTGGCAAAACACATATTTGCCCAGCCATGTTTTGGGGTGGTAGAGCTCCATTTCCCCCATTTCGGCTGGCCGTACAAATGAGCTTTCGTCGTGTGCAGTGTGTTCCATGATTTTCTCTCGGTTTGTCTGCTGTAAGGGCTTTGCCGTGGGTTACAGGGTGTTGATGTAGGCAACCATGTTGTTGACTGCCTCATCATCTACCAGTGTGTTTGAAAGAAGCCCCATTTGAAGCCCGTAGAGGTCGTCGTCGTGCCGCCCTCGTATACCTGCTCGGAAATTGTGCAACTGCTCAGCCATGTACCAGTCATCAAGGTCAGTGAGTGCCGGGGCATTCACTGTCCATACACCGCGACCGTCGTCGCCGTGACACTGGGCACAGGTGGATTTGTACAGTGCCGCAGATTTTCCGGGATCACCGGCGATTGTCTGTGCAAGTTCGGCACCCGGCAGGGTATTGATGTAGGCCACCACATTTTCAATGGCGCTGGCATCTGCCAATGTCATGGCCATAGGTGCCATGGTGCGACCCCAGACATCATCTTCATGGGTGCCCCTGACTCCGCGTTTAAAGTGGCGCAGCTGCCGCTTCATGTACTCTGAATCCATGCCGGCTAGGCGCGGCGCATGCATGGCTGCATTGCCTTCGCCGTCTGCGCCGTGGCAGGAACTGCACAGGGCGTAGCCCGTTTGTCCTGCCAGTAAATCAGTAGACAGCGCTGACTGGGTATCGGCAAAAGTGGGTTGGTCGGCGGTCCAGCGGGCGTAGGTCTCGGCGTCGTCGACCACAACCCGGCCGCGCATAGCGTAGTGGCCAACACCACAGAGTTCCTCGCAGAGCAGGTCATAGCTACCCACTTTGTTGGGCTCCGCCCAAATATAGGATACCTGCCCGGGCACGAAGTCCATTTTCACCCTGAACTGGGGCACGGTAAAGTTGTGCAGCACA
Organism: Luminiphilus sp.; assembly: GCA_022425845.1. GTDB lineage: Bacteria > Pseudomonadota > Gammaproteobacteria > Pseudomonadales > Halieaceae > Luminiphilus. The sequence goes on from JAKMEU010000385.1 coordinate 5,877, forward strand.
TCGGTAGAGCGCAGCAGAAAGGTAACGGGTTGGTCGACCTCAAGGTGCAGCACTGGATCGTAGATAATAATGTCATCCCTGCCGAAGGGGTCCGTGGGATCGATACCCAATGGGTTGTCAGCGGTAGTATGACTGACGTCAACGGCACCGAGCTCGCCATCAGCGCCGGGAAGTCGATAGGACCAGTTCCACTGCCGGGCCAGAACTTCAATCTCCATGGCGTCGTCGGGTGGTGTCACCACTTCCGCCCAGATAAACAGGCCCGGGGCCAGCATCGCGGCTATGCCTACTGTGGTGAGACCGGTTAACCAGCTCTCAAGCTTTACGCTTTCGGGCTCGTATTTGGCGCGGCGGCCTTCTTTATTACGGAATTTGATCACGCAGTACACGATGAACACATTCACCGCTACGAAACCAATGCCCGTGACGATGAAGGTCAATGTCACCGTGTCATCCATTGCACTCCAGTTGGACGCAATGGGTGTGAAATACCAGGGACTTAAAAAATGAAACAGGACCGTCCCGAGAACCAGGACAAGCAGAACAATCGCAATTGACATAAACAGCCTCTATCACGCTGTGTACACCCAGGTACACGAGCGTCCCCCAATGCGCGGCTATCTGCGACAGGAACTTATTTACAGCGTGGTTCTTGACTCAGGTAACCGCTTCCCCCTTACAACGCGCCCTTATTACGGGGCGCCATTTACTACTTAAAAACACTTCTTTTAATGGCATTACGCGCCATTTACGCTTACTTTTTTTATGCCCACTTGCGAAACTTTTCCCAGTTTCGAAGGAGCATCATCATGGGTCCCGTATGGGTAACTTCAGTGCCAGCCCGTTCGAGTTTCGGGTGGTTTTTCATTACCTTTTTCAGGCACTTCTGGTCTTCTTTTGTTGTTTCCACGAACAGCACATGCTTGCCGGCAGCCAGCGCTTTCTCGAAGCGGCGGAAGTGGCTGTTCGGTGAGTGCATGCCAATAAAGCCGGCCTCCCAGGTCGTAAAACCAAAGGCCACAATGGCAAGAAATATAAACGGCGCCCAACCCACCTGTGCCGCGATACCTGACAGGTGTGAGACCAGCAGCACTACGGCTGCCGCGATAGCACCCAGCACCGCGCCGATCTCACCGGCGTGAATCACATCAGTTCTGAAGAAACTGGCAACTGGGTTAACGTCGTGCTCGTCCACAGCCACGTCGTCATTACTGAGCAAATAGATCTGCGGCCTGGCGATTCCGCTGGCTTCGAGGTCGTGTTCGACCTGTTCCAGATTATCCAGGTCATCACTCATATAGTAGAAGCGCTTCATGAGCTCTCCTTGTTTTATTATTATCGGTTGGACCGCTGGTAAGAGCTGATGTCAGCAACGAACTGACGGCCCCTCTGGTACCACCTCCGCGCCTCTCCGTGCGCGTGAGTCGTCTGAGGCGGGTAGCCTCATTACGGTTGAGTATAGTGCCCCGTTACGGAGAATGAAAGTCGATATCACAGGACTCTGTCAGGGCAGGAAAAGCAGCACAGAGGCGCGGGTGAAGTCGATGCAATGGGTTGGCGACCTGCCCTTCCAAGGGCAGCGGCGAAGCCACAAAAACGTAGGCTTATGTTGACCAGCCGGATGCTTTTCGGGCCATTGCCTCAAGGATTGCGTTGTCCTGACTGGCGGCCCTCAGTTGCTGGGTGAGCTCTTTGAACCCATTTCCTGACAGGGTGTCCATTTGCAGGCCGGCAGTATGATTTTCGGCCAGCAAGGGCGTTAACTCCCGCTGGGACTGGAGGTTAAAACCCTCGATCATGGGCGCAATGTCCGCAGCGCTGAAGCCGGTCTTTATGTTCTGGAACAGCTTCGCCAGTTGGTCCGCAACGCGGAAACAGGTATTCATACCCATACTCCGGGCAGGGTGCATTGCATGGCAGGCGTCCCCAATGAGGACGGCGAGCCCCGGGCCGTCATAGGGTGGGGCATGCTGGGATACAGGAGGATAGATGGCGCCAAATTCCAGGCTTTCAAATTCGAGGGTGGGGCACCACTGCCGGAGTTGCTCAGCGAGGACGGTGCCCGGCTGATCCCGCCATCGGCTGAGTTCGGGCGGATCGATGGGAAACGCTACTTTTGACAGCCCGCCGGTTCTCGGAATCAGCGACACGATTCGGTCCTGGGTCAGGTGGACGTCCAATGTGCGAGGGGTGCTGGCATTGCGCTCCTTGCCAAACAGAATGGCGATCGGGTATCGGTAGTTGTGCCGCTCCAGGGGGATGTTCAGTTGGCTGCGTACCCGTGACGCGGCGCCATCTGCCCCTACCAGCAACGTACATCGCAGCATCTCCTCCTTTCCG
>JAKMEU010000074.1 GCA_022425845.1 Luminiphilus sp.
GTGTGGGACATAATGTCATTGAGAATGGTGCCCGCGGGTATTTTACCCGGCCAGCGAACCATTGCAGGCACACGAAAGCCCCCCTCCCAGTTGGTATTTTTCTCGCTGCGAAAAGGGGTGATGCCCGCATCGGGCCAGGTATTGAAGTGGGGGCCGTTATCGGTTGAATACAAAACAATGGTGTTGTCACTGACACCGAGCTCATCAAGCTGGTCCAGCAACTGCCCCACCATTGTGTCGTGGGCCACCATTGCATCGTTATAAAAACCCTGACCGGACAGGCCCATTTCATCGTCGGGCGTGTGGGTCCAGAAATGCATGCGTGTGGTGTTCACCCAGGCAAAGAACGGTTTGTCATCAGCGACAGCACGGCTGATGAAATCCTGCGCACCCGCCAGAAACTCCCGATCAATGGTCTCCATACGCTTTTTAGTGAGGGGGCCGCTGTCCTCGACCCGCCCATCGGCAAAAGAGCGAATGACCCCCCTAGGACCAAACCGCGCAACAAAGGCTGGGTCTTTGGGATAGTCCACATCCTCGGGCTCTTCCTCGGCATTCAGGTGATACAGATTGCCAAAAAATTCGTCAAAACCGTGCTGCGTGGGCAGGAATTCGTCCCGGTCGCCCAGATGGTTCTTGCCGTACTGACCCGTGACGTAGCCCTCGGCTTTCAGGAGCCCGGCGAGGGTCACATCTTTTTCACTGATGCCCTGGTCAGCGCCCGGAGCACCCACCTTGGTCAGGCCGGTGCGGATCGGTGACTGTCCGATGATGAAGGCGGATCGGCCCGCGGTACAACTTTGCTGGCCGTAGTAGTCAGTAAACTTCGCACCTTCGTTGGCTATCCGGTCAATATTGGGCGTTGGATATCCCATCATGCCCATGTTGTTGGTCGACAGGTTCCAGAACCCGATGTCGTCCCCCCAGATAACAAGGATATTGGGTTTATCGGCTGCTGAGACCGCGGACGAGAAAAATATCAGGCAGAGACCCAGAACACGCAGCATGGAGACAACTCCTTTCATTTTTTTAATGTTCCGAAGGGGGGTCATCATGCATGACGCCCAGTGACACTGCCAGCCCCGTTATGGCGCAGGCACAAGGCCAATAATGCGCAGCGGCCCCCCACTTCCCCCTCTTATTTTCATGGGCAGGGCGATAATGAACGCACCGGTAGCGGGCAAACTATTGAGATTGGCGACATTCTCAAAGCCAATCACGTTGTGGCTATAAAGATAACGGTGCACAGCAAAATCCCTGGATTGACCGTAATCGATGCTGGGCGTATCGAGGCCCACTGAAACAATGCCTCGTTCGCTGTGCAGGAACCTTGCAGCCTCGAGGGAGAATCCCGGGAAATGCAGTTCGGCAACGGCTTCCGGCCCGCGAGCTGCAGTACCCATATAGCGCACCCGGTCGGGCCAGAACTGGGCATATCCGGTATTCAGCAGTACGGCAGCGCCCCGGGGTACCGGGCCGTGCTGCGCTTCCCAGTCCCGCACGGCCGCCATGTCCAGCCGGTAATCAGGATTGGCCAAGGCGTGCTCCGATACATCGATGACAACGGCAGGCGTCAGCAGGGACGACAGCGGGATCTCATCCGCTGCCCATTTTCCCTCGGCAAAATGAATCGGTGCATCGAGATGCGTTCCCCCATGCTCCGCCGTATCGACACGGAACGCCGTGTAGTACCAACCACCCTCCGTCTGGCCCTTGAATTCCTCTTCGTGCTCAAAAGGTTCTTCAGTGGGCCAGTAAATCGTGTCCTCGTCGAAGGTGTGGGTCATGTCGATGACACGGTATTGATCAAGCAGCGAATTCGCAGGTTGCGCAGACAAATTGTTTGTAGCCGCCAGCATTGCGACCACGAAAAAATAAGCTGGCAAAGCGGCCGTCAGGCCGATTCTTTTATTCTTCATATCGAAAGCCTCCTGCAGGCAAGACTACTCTATTAATTTCTATTGACCGTATGGCGACGCAGGCAAGAATGTAGTCCACTAACCTGCCGAGCAAGAAGGTATTCGAAATGAGGAAACTACTGCTGACCCTGAGCCACACCGCGGCACTGTGTATCGGTTTCGCGCTGGGTGTCTACTTGCTTCCCATTATTATCCAGCCACCTGCTCCCGACATAGCTGCGGTGGAATCCAAACTGAGTGAGCCCGTTTTCACCGCCTACTTTAATCGGAATCGTAAAGGCAGCGACGCCCTGCACTGGGGTGATGGTGAGATCCGCTTCTTTCAGGATACGATCGTGTTTGAAGGTGCCCTGGCACCCGGGCCTGATTACCGTCTCTACCTCGTGCCACTTTTCGTGGAGGACGAGGCCGGCTTTCTGGCGGTTAAAGACCAGTCCCATGAAGTGGGTTCAATCAAGAACTTTGACCGCTTTGTTTTTGACGGCGTATCTGCCCTGGCAAACCCGGCGTATACCAGCGTCGTGGTTTGGTGTGAGACCTTCGGCGAATTCATAACATCGGGCCAATACAGGTAACCACCCGCTGTAGGGACAGCCTGCAGACGCCCAGCGTCACCCCAGCAGTTTTGCCAGCTTGGTCAGTGCCAGCACCCCCACAATAACCAGAACTGCAATCGCCAACAGATTTGCGAAACCGCGGTTTCTGAATCGCTCAGGCAACAACTCGCTGTTGGCAAGCGCGACCAATATGACCGCAATAACAGGTAGCAATAGCGCATTGGTTATCTGGGCTGTCACGATCAGCACTGCGGGACGCGTAGTCACCACCGCAAAGAGGGTGCCCACCACCAAGACCAGCAACGCAACCGCCTTAAATCCACGACTCCCCGGGGACGTTGACCATCCCAGGGCACCACAGACCGCCCAGCCCGCGGCAATGGGCGCCGCGATCGCCGATGTCAGGCCGGCGGCGAACAACCCGACCCCAACTGCCACGGTGCCCCCTCCGGGAAATTGGCTATCTATGGCCGCCATCAGCGCGGGTAACACCTCCTGCTCCGGCGCCGATGGGATGAGCGCCGCCGCCACAATCATGATGGAAAACGTGATTCCGCCCCCAATCAGGATCGCCAGCATCGACTCCCTGCGCGCGCCACGGAGCGCGCTGTCGATGGGCTCTCCCTGCCAGCGTCGACGCACCGCCGTCGCGTGCAGGAAAAGGTTATAGGGGACAACCGTCGTTCCCACCAGCGCAAGCGCAAGATTCAGGTTGGCGACGGAAAAAGCGGGCATAAGCCTCTCCCCGGATTGCAGCAGCAGAAGGGGCAGCACCAGCACGGCCAACCCGGAGAAGAGCAGGGCCATCAGGGCCACCAGACTGACGAGCAGTCGCTCCAACCAACGGTAGTGATCGAGGACAATCAGTGCGGCAGCCAGACTCGCTGCGATTGCAACGACAACGGGGAAACTCACGGGGAGAACGGCACTGAGCCCGATACCGGCCCCCGACAGATTGCCCGACTGATAAGCCGCATTGCCGACACCAATAGCGGCAATGATCAATACCACAAGTAACGAACCCCACCAGTGGCCGCTGCCCATCTCGCGTACCAGCGTTGCAAGGTCCTGCTGTGTTGCCAACGCGGAGCGCAGCGAGAGTTCCTGTAAAACCAGCGTCGCCAGTACCGAAAACGCCACGGCCCACATGAGTGTGATGCCCGATGTCGCGCCCGCTACACTCGCCGTGGTCACCGTCCCCGGGCCGATAAAGGCTGCAGCCACCATGGCCCCGGGACCAATACGTAGACTCATAGTCCTTACCCCCCCCATTTGTAGGCCTACCTGATGTTGAACGATCTGTTGATGAGCCACCTGCTGATGTACTGCCTGCGCAGTTGAACGCGCAGCCGCTATCACCACACCCCACTCACCTCCGCTATAGTGCCAGCAAACGTTGGCAAGGACCCACCATGGGAGACATTGCGTTCCAGGGCGGTAGAGCCGTACCCGGAAAGATCATCTGTATTGGCAAGAACTATCTTGCCCACATTGACGAGATGGGCAGCGCAATTCCCGAGGACATGGTGGTCTTCATGAAGCCCAACTCGGCCATCACCCCTACCCTCAGGGCGCATGCAGGAGAGCCCCTGCATTATGAATGTGAGATCTGCCTGCTTATCAAAGGGGCCGACATTGCCGGGGTTGGCGTCGGGCTCGACCTCACCAAGCGCAGCCTTCAAGGCAAACTCAAACAGGCCGGCCTGCCCTGGGAGCGATCCAAGGCGTTTGACGGTTCCGCCCTGTTCAGCCGCTTTGTGGCCCCACCCGACCGCCTGGGCGACCTGGCTTTTGAACTCTCAGTAAACAACACCCTCAGGCAACGGGGTGAGACAGGGTCCATGTTGTATCCGCCCGCGACCATTGTGCAGCAACTGCAGTCGTTCCTGACGCTGGAAGACTTTGACGTCATTATGACCGGGACCCCCGCCGGAGTGGGCCCGGTTATAGTGGGGGACGAGTTCGAAGCCCGATTGCTGGAGGGCGAGTCAGAGCGGGTTCGTGCACAGTGGACGGCGCTTTGAACCGGCCACGACGATCGCGGAGTGGTGACCCAGCGTCCTGCAGGCAGGGCTTATTCTTCGACACCCGATCACGGCTCGAATGACACGGGGTTGTGGCAGGCGCCCTGTCCCATCTCACGGGCACTTATTACATTCTTTAATTGTAAGTCCGGTCTTTTTTAAGTAGGTTTCCATAAACCAGAGAGCGAGAGCCATGCAAGCGATCCTGAGATTGGATCTGGCAGGGCAACCGAGGGGTTGGTTAACCCTGCAGGAGGCCATCTCTGCCTACGCCCGAGGCGATGTTGTATATGGCATCGGGGACTCGCTCCCCCCAGTGTTTGGCGGTATCCAGCGTCTGTCCGGACTGCGTTCAAGCATTGAAGTACAACCCATCATCGCCACCGAAGGCAGGATTTTTGATACCTTCACGCCCCCGCTCTGCAACCGCACCCTGTTCCGGCGGGATGACCATCGCTGTTTATATTGTGGCACCAAGGCTTCCCGCAGTGACCTGACCCGTGATCACGTCCTGCCCGCCAGTCGCGGCGGCACGGACAAATGGGAAAATGTGGTTGCTGCCTGTAAGCGCTGTAACTGGCTGAAAGACAACAAAACACCCGAGGAGGCAAAGATGCCCCTGCTGGCCGTTCCTTTCCGGCCCAACCCATTCGAATGGCATTTTTTGGCGAAAGACCGCGTACTGGCCGACCAGATGGATTACCTTTCAAAACAATTCCGGGCAGACCGGGACTGGGCACACTAACCCCGCCGGCACCGTCACTAACCCGTTCCCCCCAACAACTGATAGTCTTCAGGTCTCACAACTAACGGCAGGGGCGATTGCATCGCCAATGCTTCCGGGTATCGGGGGACCAAACTATGAGCGACGACTTGCGCGGGGATATCGCCACCCTTACCGCCCGGGTAAACGCCGCTGTCATCGGACAGGAGGCTGTCGTGCACAGCCTGATACTGGCGTTGCTGTGCAACGGCAACGTGTTGCTGGAGGGCCTTCCGGGGACGGCAAAGACCCGCTCGATCAAGACCCTTGCCGCCGCTCTGGGCGTTAATCTGGGGCGCATCCAGTTTACCCCCGACCTACTTCCCGCCGACGTGACCGGCAGCGAAACCTACCACGACAACGAGGGTGGGAGTCAGTTGGTCTTTGAACCGGGCCCTATTTTCAATGAGCTGGTTCTGGCCGATGAAATCAACCGCGCCCCCGCCAAAGTCCAGTCAGCACTGCTGGAAGCCATGGAAGAACGGCAGGTCACTGTCGCAGGCAAGAGCTATCCCCTCCCACCCCTGTTTTTGGTAATGGCCACCCAAAACCCGATCGAACAGGAGGGCACGTATCCGCTGCCGGAAGCACAGATGGACCGCTTTTTGTTCAAGGTTCGAGTCGATTATCCCGAGGCAGCAGCAGAGCAGGCCATCGTACGCATGCTGCAAGCTGAGGAGGGCGGCCACCAGGGTGAAGGAGAGGCCATTGGTAGTGACGCCATTTTTGCTGCCCGCGCCGAGATTCAGGCCATGCCGGTCAGCGATGCTGTCGAGCGGTATCTCGTGGATCTGGTGATGGCGACCCGTCACCCCAGTGGAATCTCCGAACAATTGGCCGCCTGGATTGCCGTGGGCTCCAGTCCCAGGGCCAGCATTGCACTGCACCGCGCCGCACGGGCAGAGGCATGGCTGCAGGGGCGCGATCATGTGCTGCCAGAGGACGTGCGCGCTGTTGCCCCAGCGGTGATGCGCCACCGCCTGATCCTGAGTTACGACGCCCTCGCTGACGGCATCGACACCGATCGTGTGGTGGCCGAAATCATGGATCTGGTAGCGGTGGGCTGAAATAGCATGGGGGGTGGCGCCTATGTGCAACTCAGGGACCTGGTGCGACTGCGTTATCAGGCACGGGGTTTCAGCTACCTACCCGCCCAACCCGTAAACTCCGTGCTGGCCGGCAGAAAGCGCTCACGACTGCGCGGTCGTGGCCTGGACTTTGACGAGTTGCGTCATTACCGCCCCGGAGACGATATCAGGACCATGGACTGGCGTGTCACACGACGCACCCGGACGCCCTTTGTGCGGGTGTATACCGAGGAACGTGACCGCCCGGTCTGGGTGGTTGTCGATCAACGACTTGCGATGTTCTTCGGCAGTCGTTATCAAATGAAATCGGTAGCCGCCGCCCAGGCTGCTGCCCTGACGGCATGGCGGGTGATCGGCGTCGGTGATCGGATCGGCGCCCTGTTGTTCAATGATCAACAATCGTCACTGCATCCACCCAGCCGCTCACCGGGCGCCCTGCTGGGTTGGCTGGAGCAGTTGGCCACCATGAACAATGCGCTGGCAGCGGATGCTGTAGCACCTGCGAGACCCGATGCACTGGGTGAGGCCCTGCATACCGTCAGCCGGTACTTAACCCATGACAGTCTGGTCATAGTCATCTCGGACTTCGATGGGTGGAGCGATGACTGCCTGACAGCAATCAAAGCGATGCGCCAAAGCAACGATGTCATAACCGGTCTGGTCAGTGACCCGCTGGAACACAGTCTGGCCTCGGCCGATAAGCTGGTCGTAAGCGACGGCGCCTACCAACTGCAGGTCGAAGCCGAAAAAGCCGATGCTGAAGCACGATTCAGCGCCGGCTACAGTGCCCAACTCACCTCTCTGGGTGGCACGTTTAAACGGCATGGCATCCCCCTGATTCCCCTGACAACAGAATCGGATGTGGCAGGTCAATTACTGCGCCAACTGGGTGGGGCAACAGCGCGCACGGCCCCGGGTCGCTGAATCGTGCCAACTGCAGCCAGCAATGCCCTGCCGCCCCTGCCCGACCTGTTTGGCAACCCGCTACTGCGGGGAGAGCTCGCGGAGGTCGTAGCGCCGGGCACCATTGACTGGCTGCCCCAAACACTGGGCTGGAAGGTTACCGGCGCCCTGCTCGCCCTCTGGCTGCTGCGCCGACTGTGGCAGCGCGGCAGGGCATGGCTGCGCAACCGATACCGGCGGGAAGCACTGCACCGCCTCGCCTCTCTGGGCACTTCGGCGGATGTGATTGCCATCAATGAGATCCTCAAGCTGGCGGCCATGACAGCCACTTCTCGGCGACAGGTGGCCGCCCTGAATGGAGAGGCCTGGTGTCACTGGCTGCAAACAAGAACGGACAACAGCATCTTTTCAGACGGGAGCCTGGCGGCCCTGGGGCAGTCTCTTTATGACCCCGACACAACCGTACCGCCGGACCAGGTCAATCGGCTGATCATCGAGGCCAAGCACTGGCTGCAGCAGCACAGGGACGATCATGGACCCGCTTGAGAATCTGGTAATGCAGGCGGTCGAGCAGTTGGAATGGGTCCACCCCTGGGCCTTCGTATTGCTGCCATTGCCTATCCTGATGCGCCTGCTACCTGACTATCGAGAGCGCAGGGATGCCGTCCGGGTTCCTTTTTTCCAACGCCTGCTGGATGCCTCGGAAACCCGTCCGCAGCGGGGCGCCATGTTACTTATCCGCAGGCGCGGACAGACCGTGTTGATAGCGTTGATGTGGCTCAGCCTGGTAGTGGCGGCCGCCAAGCCACAATGGCTGGGGACTCCGATCGAACAGCAAAAGGCCGGCCGGGATCTCATGATCGCTGTTGATCTTTCCGGATCGATGGAAACCAAAGATTTTAAGCTCCCTGATGGTACCGCTGTCGATCGTTTGGTAGCGGTGAAGCACGTGCTCAAGCAGTTGGCGAATGAGCGCGCAGGGGATCGGCTCGGACTCATTGTCTTTGGCAACAACGCCTACCTTCAGTCGCCTTTTACGGAGGACCATATCGCCTGGTTGGTATTGCTTGATGAAACACGGATTCGCATGGCCGGCCCCAGCACCGCATTGGGTGATGCGGTGGGACTTGCCATCAAGCTGTTCAAAGACGCTGAAACCGAGCACCGCGTGCTCCTGCTACTGACGGACGGCAATGACACCGGTAGCCTCGTGCCTCCGGTGGACGCTGCCCGTGTAGCAGCCGCAGAAGGCATCCGCATTTATCCCATTGCCGTAGGCGACCCCACCGCGGTGGGCGAAGAAGCCATCGATCTCGAAACGTTGTCGAGAATGGCGGAAGTAACCGGCGGTCGGGCCTTCGAGGCCCTCAGCAGCGAGGACCTCGCAGCGGTTTTTGAACTTCTGGACACGCTGGAACCCAACATTTTTGATAGCGTGAGCTTCCGACCCAGAACCGACGTCCACTGGGTTCCCCTGGGCGCCATCATCTTCCTGTATATCCTGCTCAGGCTGGTGGCTCGCCTCTGGCCAGTACCACGCATCGAGGCCTCCTGATGCTGGAGCAGATGGCCTATTTTCACTTCCTGCGGCCCGAGTGGCTATTACTGGCCCCGGGGCTCCTGTTATTTGAGCGGCTACTGCGGTCCAGTGACAGCGGCGGTGATCGATTTCACCACGTGATTGAGCCTGAACTTTTGCAACACCTGCGTCTGCGCAGGCCCCGCAGTGCGCTGTTCAACCCCACATCAGTGCTGGCCGTCCTTCTGGCGATACTGACTTTGGTCATGGCGGGACCCAGTTGGCGCCAGCAGCCCTCCCCATTGGCAGAGGACACGGCGCCCCTTGTCGTCGCCCTGGACATATCCGAGTCTATGGCCACCACGGATGTAGCGCCTAACCGGCTTGCCCGGGGGGTTCAAAAGGTCCGTGACCTGCTTAAGCTGGTACCCGACAAGCAGGTCGGCGTGATTGCCTATGCCGGTAGCGCACACACGGTTCTCCCCCTGACCACTGATCACGATATCGCCGAGAACTTTCTCACGGTGCTGAATCCCAACCTCGCACCCCGCGCGGGGAAATTTCCGGAGTACGCGCTTCCCGGTATTGACCACCTGCTTCAGCGTTCCTACTACCGCAGTTCGGTATTGCTGGTGACCGATGGACTGGGCGCCGCCAGCCCCGCGCTTATCAGGGACTGGTGTCGAAACAGTGGGCACCAGCTTCTGGTTTACGGTCTTGGCGATACGTCAGAGACACAGAGCACGCTACCGCTGGACCGCGATGCCCTGTCGAGTCTCGCCAGCGATTGTGGCGGGCGCTACTTCGACGCAACCATTGACACCGGGGACGTGAAAGCGATTGCGGCAACATTAAGCGATGCCTACAAAGTGGTGGACGACGAAGCCCTGCCCTGGCTGGATAGCGGCTATGTCTTGGTATTTCCTATGATGGGACTCGCCCTGCTCTGGTTCAGGCGCGGCTGGACGAGGCTGTGGCTATGGCTGCTGATGCCCTGCCTGCTCATGCTTTCGGACGCCCGCGTAGCGCATGCGGAACCCGGGTCTGCTTCATCAGGTTCGGAACAGGTCGCAGCCGGTCACGGACAGGATAACCGCTCCCTTGAGTCACTGTGGGATGGCTTCGTTTCACTGTGGCTGACCCCCGACCAATATGGGCGCATCCTGCTATCGGTAGGCGACTACGACAAAGCGGCCCGGGTCTTTCGCAACCCGGTGTGGCGCGCCACGGCACGGTATTACGATGAGGATTTTGAACGGGCCGCGGCCCTGTTCACCCGCCAGGATAGTGATGTGGCACTGTTCAATGAAGCCAATGCACGCGCGCACCGCCGGGATTATGTGGGGGCAAGAGACCGCTACGACCAGTTGCTGCAACGGAATCCGGATTTCCCGGGCGCAGCCAGTAACCGGGAGCTGGTGCACGTCATTATTGAGGCCAGCAACAGGCTGAGCGAGTCCCAGACAGAAGAAGCGGGTGTCGGCAGCGAGGAGGTCGACACCCAGGGTGACCCACAGATTGGCGAGGGCGCAGACTCCCTGGCCATGGAACCCGAGATTCGGGTCCAATACAGTGCGGAGGAGATACTGGCCAGTCCTGAAACGGCAGAACTCTGGATGAATAATGTACAGCCCGATCCCGCTAACTTCCTGCGCAGCAAATTCAATATCCAATTTCAGGAGCGGGGTGTCAGTGAACGCTAGCCTGCTCTTTTCCCTGGGTATCCCGGCTGGGCAGACGCTGCATCGGCAGGGGATTTTTCACGGCGTGGCGCGCGCCTGTGGCGGAGCGGCTACTGCGCGCCGCTGGTGGCACGGCAACAAAAACGGCGGTGTCATACATCGGTTGGCCGCGCTTTTGCTGCTCATTCTCGTGAACCCAGCCAGCGCCCAGGGAGATCTCGTCGAACTCGGCGCGCGCCTCGATCCGGCGCAGGGCGCCGTGCCAGGCCAGCGCATCAAGCTGGAGGTCACTGTAGCCACTCCGCGCTGGTTTACCGCGGGGACACGCATCAAGCTCCCCGAAGTACCGGGACTGATACTGCTGCAAAATCAAGATTTTGCAGCGAACGCCACGGAGCGCCGAGGTGGCGAGAGCTGGACGGTTCAGCGCTGGAGCCTGGATGTCTTCGTCACGCGGCCGGGTTCGATCACCATCCCCCCGCTGCAGGTCAGTGTCGCCGTATCCCGGTCACCCACCGAGACCTATAAAGCTACGCTGGCCACCCAGCCCTTAATCGTCACCACCGAAATACCACCCGCACTTCGTGAAGTAGAGAGCTGGGTTGCCAGCCCATCGGTCTCCCTTCACCAGACCATCGACGGCACACTGGACACCTATCCCGGTGCCGCTATCAGTCGTCGGGTCACCATAAAGGCAACCGATGTGATGGCCATGTTGCTGCCACGCATCGACACCCCTTCCGACACCTTGCTGCAGAGCTATCCCGAACCGCCCGTACTGCGCAACAGTTCCAATCGCGGCTCACTGTCAGCGACCCGCAGCGACAGCATCACCTGGATCGCCACAGCCCCCGGCGCCAGCGTAATCCCTGGAGCCAGGGTTCATTGGTGGAATACGGAGACAGGTGAGTTAACCACCCTGACCACCGACCCACTGTCAATTTTAATCAGCGGTGAAGCGCCGGTTGCTGCGCCATCGCAGCAGGATCGCATCCAGCGGGCCCTGGCCTTTACCCTGCTCCTGTTGAGCGGCCTTGTGCTGTGGCGCTTGCTGCGTTGGGGCTTACTTCGTCGTCTGGCGGTTCTCTGGCAACGGATCGGTCATCACATAGGGCGATTGTGGGTGGCGCTGACCGGCCGGGTATTACCGAGGCAGCTCAACCCGGGGGGTAGCCCCGGCCGCTCAGGACGATAACGGGCTACGGATGTAGCCGGGCTTAACCATGGGTAGGTCGACAATGTGCGCCGCCACCGTTTTGCCGCGCACATCGACAGCTACGGGTGTCCCCGCAGTACGGTACTCGGGCGTCACAAAACCCATGGCCACCGGGGTCTTCAGGCTGGGCCCAAACCCTCCCGATGTCACCTGCCCTATGCCATGGCCGGTCTCGGACAGAATCGCCTGGCCCTCCCGAACCGGTCGCCGTCCCTCAACGCGCAGGCCTACCCGGGTACGCCCTGGACCCTCCGCCAACTGCTTGCTGATAACCTGGTGACCTGGGTAACCCCCCGGCCGGGCGCCGTTGGGTCGGCGGCTCTTGGGAATGGCCCATGTAAGACCGGCCTCGACAGGGGTGATCT
>JAKMEU010000007.1 GCA_022425845.1 Luminiphilus sp.
TCTCATGACGCAGTTCCCTCCTTAGTACCAAACCGGCAGTTCAAGCCACCAGTTCCACCATTCGGGCCAGCCACGGGTCCAGAATGGTCCGCTGATGACGATGCACACCGCGCTCCAGAAGGCTGCCGAGATGGCAACGAACACGCCGAGGCGGTGGATGCCCAGGGCGCCGATGGAGTAGCCGATATCGTCGCGGAAGAACGTATTTTCATGCTCGCCGGTCTTGACGGTTTCGCCCTCGCGGGGGTCGGTTGCCATCAGAATCAGTGAGCCATGCATGGACAGCGCCATCGCTGTGCTGAAGAAGAACGTCACCGCAATCATGTGCGCCGGGTTGTAGTGGAAGTGCAGGAACTGGTAACCCACGTTAGAGACCCAGTCGAGGTGACTGAGAATGCCATAAGGGAAGCCATGGCCCCATGCGCCCAGCAGGACAGGTCTGACGATCACCAGCGTCACATAGGCGAGCACTGCAAAGCTGAAGGCAAAGGGAATGTGCAGTCCCATGCCCAGTTTGCGCGACAGCTCAACCTGTCGCATCGCCCAAGAGGCGAAGGCTAATGTGGCGCAGATGGTAATGATCTGCCAAAGACCACCCTCCATCAGCGGAGCGAGGCCCAGTCCGTAGGACAAATCGGGTGGCGCAATGTTGATTTGCCAGATGTTCCACGTCGGGCCCATGGCCGCTCCGTAGATCAACAGTCCGGTACCCAGACTGGCAAAAAACAGCGTGGTTACGCCAAAGAAGCCGACCCAGAAGGGACCTATCCAGAAATCGAATAAATCACCCCCGAGTAGAGTCCCTCCCCGGACGCGATACTTTTTCTCAAACGTCAGCATCGACATGACATGACTCTCCCTTTATGGCGCAAGCGCCAGTTTTCAAACATCCTCCCTGCGGCTCAGGCATCCTGCCCAAGCCGTATGGGCTAAATCCTCATAAAGGCGTAAGGCGTGAGGCTGTATGCCGCCCGCCGCGCCTCCTGCCAGCAGCTCTCCGTGCTGCTGCCCCGTTGCAAAGTGAGTGACTTCAGTACCGCCGCAAACAGGAACCACGTGAAAACCATCACAAACAGCATCCGGAACTGAAGTTGCTCCCAGATACCGTGTGGCCCATCGCTTGTTTTGTTCTGCGTTGCCATGAGTCCTCCCCCCCCAAAGGGCGTTTCTGTCACTGTCGAAGTCGTGCTCTTATTCATGCGGCATCCCCGAACTGCAGGCTTTCGCTTGCGTGTTGGACATGCTCAATTTCTACTGTGGCGACGCCTGCCGCCCGAGCCACCTGCTCTGCCGCATCACGCAGCCGCTTGGCGGCTGAAATGCGGACCAGAATGGGTTGCGCCGCAACAATGCGATCGAGACCGTTCTGCGCGGTGTCCGCCCACGCCAAAGTCTCTGCTGCGCGCGCGGGGGTAGCCTCGACTTTGTCGAGATCGGTGCCCAGCGGCAGCACATTGAAGAGGGCGTCAAAAAGGGCGTTGCAGACCTCCTGCACCAAGTAGCAGGTGCCGGCATAGCCCATAAAAGGCGTACCGGTATGGCGCCGGATAATCGTGCCGGGCAGTGAAGCGGGAATGTAAACGCTCTTGTTACCTGCCTCGTTCACGTACATGCGCTCGTTGTAGCCACCAAACACCAGCAGGGCGCCAGACTTGTGGATGGCATCCCGGACTTCCTGGTTGTCAGGCTTCACGCCTGCTTTACGAGAGAAGTGAAACGCACACGGTAGACCCAATTCGCCTTCGAGGAAGTGTCGTAGGCCTCGGGTGTAGGTTTCTGTGGCGACAACGCCAAAAGTGGCCGTGCCGAAGAAATCCTGAGTCACTGAGCGCCACAGATCCCAGACGGGCTTCAACGTGGTGTGCTTTTCCTGCTCAATAAAGGGCTCTGGGTCGAGGTCCAGCTCTTCGCCAAGGGCGCGGAGAAATTTGGTGGTGCTATCCAACCCGATGGGCGCCTGGAAGTAGGGTGTTTCCAGCGCCTCGCAGAGCTTGCGGCCATATTCGCGGTA
>JAKMEU010000120.1 GCA_022425845.1 Luminiphilus sp.
CCATGGCACCTTGACCGACAACAACGGGCGCAAAGCTGACTTCCGGAACGTTATTTTTGTGATGACCACCAATGCGGGGGCTGAAAATGTCAGCCGCCGTTCCATTGGCTTCACTCAGCAGGATCACAGCACCGATGCCCTTGAAGCCATCAATCGAATGTTCACTCCGGAGTTCCGTAACCGCCTGGATGCCACGGTGCCCTTTGAGCCGCTGGGCGAAGACGTGATCCTGACGGTGGTCGACAAGTTCCTGATCGAACTCCAGGGCCAACTCGACGAAAAACGAGTTCAGCTTGAAGTTGATGAAGAGGCCCGTCTATGGCTGGTGGAAAAGGGCTACGACCGGACTATGGGCGCCCGCCCACTGGCGAGGGTTATTCAGGAGCACATCAAGAAGCCACTGGCCGACATGGTGCTGTTCGGCCAACTGAGTAAGGGAGGCAATGCGCTGGTGACACTCAAGGATGACCGCAGCGAACTGGTCGTCAAGGCGCAGTCTGAGGAGGAGTCAAAGTCCCCGCTTGAAGCCTGAGTCCGCTGACGGTGACGTCGTGGATTTTGAGTGCAGGGGACGAGTTAAGGTGAAGAGAAGAGACGGCATGAACGGCATGCAGTCTGAAAACCTCGAGGCTGTATCAGCCCGGGGTTATCGTTCCCGATAAGTGATTCGACCTTTTGTCAGGTCATAGGGCGTAACTTCTACGCGTACCTTATCGCCAGTAAGAATGCGGATGTAGTTTTTGCGCATCTTGCCTGAAATATGCGCAGTGACCACGTGGCCGTTTTCCAAACGAACCCGGAAAGTGGTGTTGGGGAGGGTATCGATAATTTCTCCCTCCATTTCGATTTGATCTTCTTTGGCCATGAATAACGCAGTTCCGAATAAATGTGGCAGCGACTTTACCCGAAAGCTGCCTCCGCCAAAAGCATTGCTAGCCCGGATTATCAACAAATCTGAGGGGTACGCCGCGGCTCACATCGCCACCCAGGGGCAGCGCTTCCCTCGCTTGCCATGTCCCGTTTTGGAGCAGTTCCAGCGGCTGAAAGCGGGCTTTGTAGTTCATTTTCGAGCTGTTTTGAATCCAGTAGCCCAGATACACGTAATCCAGGCCTTCTCGCATTACCTGCTCGATCTGGTACAGCACCGCAAAGGTGCCGAGGCTGCGTTTCTCCGCTGCGGGATCGTAAAAGGTGTAGATCGCTGACAGTCCATCCAACATTCGATCTGCGACGACCACACCGATCAGCCTGTCTTCTTCGTAAAAACGGAAATAACGGGTACAACCCAGGCCATTATTCAGGAAAGAGCGATATTGATCGCGATCGGGAGGAAACATATCGCCATCGGCGTGGCGCCCCTCTATGTAACCCCGGTAGAGTTCGTAGGCCTCGTCGTCATCGATGCTGGGCTGCTCTACGACCCGCAGGTCCTGATTCCGCTTCCAAACCCGGCTCTGGCTCCGTGAGCGTTTGAAATCAGCTACCCGCACCCGAGACGGTACACACGCATTGCAGCGACTGCAGTGAGGTCGATACAGGTGGTCGCCGCTACGACGAAATCCCATGATGGACAGTTGGGTATAAAGATCGACAGAGACTGTTTGGCGTGGGTCGATAAAGAGCGTGGTGGCCTCTTGCTCTGCAAGATAACTGCAGGCATGGGGAAACGTTGTATAAACCCTGATGTCCCGAAGGGAAGCCGTCACCGCAGAGCCTCCAGAAGATCAACTGCCCCGTGGGGCAGGGCACCACACCAGCCTGGCGCTTCACCCGCTTCTGACTCGCCGTTCTCAACGATCTGGTACACCCTGTCCATATCCCCCGTTATAGCGTTTGCCAGCAGTTTTTCAAATACCGGGCGATCCATTGTCCGTGCCCCCAGCGAGGTGAGGTGATCACTTTCTACCTGACAATCTATAAGGTCAAAATAACCCATGCGCCCGAGCCAAGCCAACCCTGCGAGGGCTGTTTTTGAAGAATCCCGCTCTTGGGAGAACATCGATTCTCCAAAAAAGACGCGCCCCAAACTGACGCCATAAAGGCCGCCCGCGAGGTCACCGTTAAGCCAGACCTCGATCGAATGGGCAAAGCCCAGTTCATGCAGGACCCCATAGGCTGC
>JAKMEU010000121.1 GCA_022425845.1 Luminiphilus sp.
CTGCGGGGGCTCCGGGGTGTAAAGACTGTATAAGCGAACGATCCGGGGCCGGACAACTGGTATTCTCTCCCCATGCCCAAGCCAGACAACGTTCCAGCCGAAGGATCGGTGAGCGCCGCAGTCGTACTGCACCACAGTGATCTCGACAACCTGCGAGCCACCCTGACCAGTGTGGCGCGGGCGGTGGATGTTTTTGGGGTTAGCGCACCACTGTACCTGATTGATCAAAGCTGTGACCCCCTCTATGGTGAGGCGGTGCGCGCTTTGGTTGCCGATTTGAATCCTGATGGGCTGCTGGGCATGCACTATGTCGCACGTGAAAGAAATGCGGGGTATGGCGCGGGACACAATTCAGTGCTCGATTGCCCTCTGGGTGACGTGCACCTCATCCTGAATCCCGATGTGGAGCTGCCCGAGGAACTGCTGATACGGGTGCGGCAGACGATGGCAGACGATCCGAATGTGGTCGTTCTGGCGCCACGAGGGGCGAACAGCGAGGGTAAGGAAGAGTATCTCGCCAAGCGCTATCCGAGCTGTCTGGTGCTGCTGGTCCGTGCCTTTGCCCCTGAATGGTTGCAGCGTCGGTTCGAAAAGCAAATGAACCACTACGAACTGCGGGATTTACCCTCCGAGGGGTTGTTGCAGGATGTGCCACTGTTGTCAGGATGTTGCCTCGCGGTCAGGTCGGACAGTTTTCGCGCAGTCCGAGGCTTTGACGAGAAATTTTTTCTGTACTTTGAAGATTACGATCTGTGTATGCGGCTACGCAGCATTGGTCGGGTGGTGCGTGACCCCAGTCTTCAGATTATTCACCATGGAGGCCAGGCGGCGCGCAAGGGCTGGCGCCATATTCTGTGGTTTGCCCGGGGTGGGCTGCGGTTTTTCTCGCTCTGGGGATGGCGCTGGGTATGAGGCCATACTCCATGCCACAATAGCCAGATGAGTACCGTCGAACACCAACGCCGCTGGGCTCTTGAGCAGCGCCGCCTCACTACCCTGATGCATTTGGGGGTAGCGCCGCTGGCGTGTCAAATTGATGCGCCCGGTGCCCGACCGGTGCAGCGCCTGACACCGCCTGAAGCGATAAAAGGGCGGTCCGATGGCGACAACCCAATTGGACGCGCCGAAACGGTTGCTGGGGCCGCGCTCGCCCAGGGTTCATCGGCTACCGAACCGGTCGAGACGCGGAAGAGTCTGGGGCAGGATCAGCCTGTTGCAGCCACGGCCGCGCCGGTTGCTTTTCAGCTTTTGATTGTTTCCGCCGGGCAGTGGCTCTGGTTAGAGCAACTGGAGGATGCCCTGATTCGCCGCGAGCAGTTGCAGCTGGTGCAGGGTATGGCGCGGTCCATCAGTGAGGGTGACGTTGCGATGACCCATCTTCAGTTTGATTGGCCCTTGGCGAGTCACGCCCATTTACCCCGTGATGCCGACGCGGCACGTGAAAGCGTTGCAGGTCAGTTGAGACGGTTGGCCCGGGAACGGCAGGCCAGGGGCGTCGTCCTTATGGGAGCCGCCTGCAAGGATTGGGTCCATGTGCCCCCCGCATTGCTGTGCCTTGAAATTCCTGCGACGCTGGCGATGTTGACCACGCCTGCGCTGAAACGTGACGCGTGGGGGGTTCTGCAGCCCCACAGTCGTTGATCCCCTGTTGGATATGCAGTCACGGGTCGCTGAGGCGTCATGAAACTACGCCCCCTGACCGATGCTGGCGGCCTGACAGGCCTCTATTGCGGCACTCACGGCCCCTCGCTCGCTTTTCTGATGACGCTTGAAAAGCAGGCAAGTTGTTGCGCGTGGGTGTTGGAGGATGCCAGCCGGGTCAAGGGTGCCATCTGGTTTACCCGGGTGGATGGCGAGGCAGAGCTTGTCGACATTCGGGTGGAGGCATCATCGCGACAACAGGGCTTGGGAGCGCGCATGCTGCGGGAAAGTTTAGCTGTCCTTGCCACCGCAGGTGTCACGACTTGCCACCTCGAGGTGCGGGAAAGTAATGACATCGCTCAACGCCTGTACCGCCGTCTGGGCTTTGCAGAAAGTGGCTGTCGGCACCATTACTACGGCGCAGGCGACCATCGCGAACATGCCATTCTTATGACCCTCAAACTGGAGGCGATGTCAGCGCCATGAATATCCTGGAGACCGATCACTGGTGCCTTCTGTTACCCCCTGAATGGGTAGCGGACTATGAGGAAGATGTGGTCCGCATTACAGATGCTGATGAGGTGGGCGAAATAGAGTTCACCACATTATGCAAAGAAGAGGGTGCCGTGGCGCCGGCAGAGCTGGAGGCCATGGCCCGGGAGGAGTCGCCTGAGGTGATGACCTGGTCACCCGCTACCATCGGTGCCTTTACGGGGATCTCGGGGGCTTTTGGCGAGGACGACACCCATGTGCAGGAGTGGTATGTCGCCGCGGGTTCAGTGCTGCTTTACATCACCTACGTCTGCGACGCGGAAAATGCCGGCATGGATGATGCTGCGGTGAGCGATATCCTCGCCACCCTGGTGGCGGCCACCTAAGCCAATCGATCAGGAAATCTTGCCGGTCACGCGCACGCGCTTGGCCCCGGCCACTACAGGCGCACGGGCGGCTTCTGCACGGCGTTTCGCCGCATTGTCGGCAGCGTTTTTGGCAGCGATCAGAAAGCCCGTAACGATGAATGCTCCTGGAGGCAGTATGGCCAGCAGCAATGCGGGGTAGTCGGTTGAAATGACCATATGCCAACTTCGGGCAGATTCACCAAACAGCAGTTGCATATTGGCAAACAGCCCGCCGGTTCCCAGCAACTCCCGAATCGCCCCCAGCAC
>JAKMEU010000122.1 GCA_022425845.1 Luminiphilus sp.
TTCCAACCGTAGGTCTTAAGCGCCACGCTATGGGCCAGCGGCAATACATAAAGGGCCATGTAGTCGGGCGCTGAAGGTTGCGAACCCATTAAGTAGGGCCCGCAATTTGATAACTGGTTCAAGGTACGAACGCCTTTCTCCAGTACCGGCCTGACCTCGTCGATCGTCAGCTGTTCGTTTCGACCACCAAACATTGCACCAGGGAACAAACGCCTTGCGGGTAATTCGATATAAAGCTCGAGGGAATGCATGATCTGACGAGCCCGGGCCCTGGCATAGGGGTCACTCGGGAATAGCGGTTGCTCCGGATATTTATCATCGAGATACTCAAAAATGACGTGGGTTTCAGCGATCGCGCCCTCCTCGACTTCTAGGCAGGGGACTTTTCCCATAGGGCTCATCGCCAACCAGTCTTCCTCCTGGTTGGGAAAGGTCTTGATCACCTCAAACTCGAGACCCTTGGCGGCTAGTGCCATGCGCACCATATTGAAGTAATTACTGACAGCAAACCCATATAGCTTTAGCACCACGGTATCCTCCTGTTGTGGGGCCGCCACTGTAGCATCGCGGGGTTCGATGTCGGTCCTTGCCGGCGATTTTATTTCCGGACCGCTACTGTGGACTGTCGGATACGAAATCCGTGCCGAAAAATAAGGATGACTGAACCATGATTAAAGTGATTACCCTCCTCACCCGCAGGACGGGCCTGAGTCCTGAAGATTTCCGGCTGTATTACGAGCAAAATCATCGCCTGATTGGGGAGAAATACCTCGCTGGTTATGCCCAGCGGTATGTACGGCGCTATGTCTGCCCAGCAGATTCGTCAACCCAATACGGAGCGCTGCCAGACTTCGACGTCCTCATGGAAATTTGGTTTCCTGACCACGACAGCCTGCAGGCCGCCATGACGCGCCTTGCGCAGCCCGCAGCGCAGGAAGAGATTATTGCCGATGAGGAGCAGCTGTTTGATCGCGCCAAAACCGTGACGTTTATAGTTGACGAGGACGAGTCGCAGCTGCCCACCCCGGCCGGGTAGGCAACCGCACTGCGACCCAGCAGAAGCCTTGAATCAAAAACCGCAGGCGGCGGCGCTTGCTGTTGGTCAGTTGGCCTCAGCCGTCAAACCGCGTCGCTTGAGCAGTGGCTGAAGCTCGGCATCACGACCCCGGAAATTGCGGTAGAGCTGCATGGCATCCTCGGCACCGCCACGGGACAGCAGGGTCGCCCTGAAGTGATCACCGTTGTCTCGGCGCAGGCCGCCGTTCTCCTTGAACCACTCCACCGTGTCCGCATCCAGCACCTCACTCCATATATAGGAGTAGTAGCCCGCCGAGTAACCACCCACGATATGGGAGAAATAGGTGGTTCGATAACGGGGTGGCACCGCGTCAAACGCCGCACCCGCCTTGGCCAGGGCCGCCGCCTCAAAATCGAGCACGCCGTCGGCATTCGGCAGTTCCTCAACCGTACGTTGATGCCAGGCCTGGTCCAGCAGGGATGCCGCCAGGTATTCGGTGGAACGGAAACCTTCGTTGAACAGGGCCGTCGCAGAAACCTTTTCCAGTAGCTCGGTGGGCAACGGCTCGCCGGTTTCGTAGTGCACCGCGTAATTGGCCAGCACCTCGGGCCAGTCGGCCCACATCTCGTTCACCTGGGAGGGGTACTCAACAAAATCCCTGGGCGTGGACAGGCTGCTGGGGTACTGCACATCGGCGAACATGGCATGCAGGGCATGACCGAATTCATGGAACAGTGTGGTCACCTCATCCCAGGTCAACAGCGTCGGTTCGCCCTCGGGCGGCCGAGGTATGTTGAGGTGATTGGCAGACACCGGCCGGGTACCCATCAGGTCCGACTGGGACACGTAGGACATGGCCCAGGCCCCGCCCCGCTTGGAGGGCCGGGCGTACATATCTTCGATAAACAGGGCCAGCACCGAGCCGTCGGCATTGCGCACCTCCCATACCCGCACGGTCTCATGATAGGTGGGGAGGTCCTCCCGCAGGGTAAAGGTAATGCCGTAGAGCTTTTCCGCGGCATAGAACACGCCTTTAACCAGGACATTGTCCAATTCGAAATAGGGCTTTAACTCAGACTCATCAAATGCGTACTGCTGGGCCCTGAGTTTCTCGGTGTAATACGCCCAGTCCCAGGCCGCCAGCTCAAAGTCGCCACCCTCGGCATCGATAAGCGCCTGTAATGCCTGGGCTTCCACCTGGGCATTGGCCACCGCCACAGGTGCCAGACCCGTTAGTCGGGCGTTCACAGCATCGGTTGTTTTCGCCGTCTGGCTTTCAAGACTGAAGGCCGCATGGTTCGGATAACCCAGGAGTTGCGCCCGCTCAGCACGCAGCTTCATGATGTCGGCGACAATCTGCCGATTGTCGTAATCGCCACCCGAGGACCCGCGCCCCACCGACGCCAGGAAAAGCTTTTCTCTCAAGCCACGATCAGTCAGTGACGCAAGGGCGGGCTGACCCGATGTGTTGAGCAAGGGAATAACCCAGGCGTCATTCATATCCCGGGCGACTGCAGCTTCCTTAGCTGCAGCAACTTCACCTTCGGAAAGCCCATCGAGCAAGGCGACATCGTCAACTTTTACCGCGCGGGCATTCACTTCGGCGAGTACGTTCTGACGAAAGGCGGTCTGCAGGCTGGCCAGTTCGGTATTGATTTCCCGCATGCGCGCCTGGCCTGTCTCATCAAGGAGTGCGCCGGCACGCACAAAGTCCTTGTAGCTCTCCTCCAGCAAGCGCAGGGATTCCGCATCCAGATTCAGGTCAGCACGCTGGCTGTGGAGGGTCTGCACCCGGGCGAACAATGCCTGGTTCAGCAGGATGGCGTCCTGGTGCTCGGCGAACTGGGGAGAAATGCGCACCTGGATGGCCTCGATATCATCATTGGTGTGGGCCGAGGACAGACCAAAGAACACCCGGGCCGAACGATTCAGCAATTGCCCCGAGCGCTCCATGGCGGCCAGGGTATTGTCAAAGGTGGGGGCGTCCGGGTTGCTCGCTATCGCCTCAATTTCTGCCCGCTGTTCCACCATCCCCTGCACCATGGCCGGTTCGTAGTGTTCATTTTTGATCAGGTCAAAGCGTGGATAGCCGAACTGCAGCTCACTGGGGGCAAAGAAGGGGTTATCACTGGTGACCATGGTGGCGTCTTGTTCGGGGTTGGTGGTGGCTTCAGTCACCGGCGATTCCTTCTCGGCGCAGCCCAGTAATCCCAGCACAGCCAGTGCACCGGCTAAATAAAGGCGATTTCTCATGACGACTTCCCTGTAGCAGTTGATGTAGCGCGTTAACCAGGGCGCCATTATGACCGCTTGTAGCCGCCTTTGGCAGTGCCACCCGGCCCCGAATTGGTGAAATTCACAACCTACCCCAAGGGGTTATTATGGCTATTTACCCGCTCTTGCACCCTTTCTACCCGAACGCAGCCGTGCCCACGGGGCGCGAGACCCCATTTGTTGTGATCACACTTTATGGCCCCGCCCGCTCTAGCGGTAACAGGACGGAGGGAGGGGTAGACGACCGGACGATCAAGGAGAGAACTATGTCCCCCAAGAACCTATTTAAAAGCACCTTATTAGCCGCTGCCGTGACGGTCAGTGCGCCCCTGGCCTATGCCGACAAGGCCACCTACAAGAGCGCCGATGGCTCCAAAACGGTCATTGAGTATGAGGGCAGCAACGTCAGGATGGCTACTGGCTCCGATGACTCTTACATACTGCTGAAAAATGGAAAAGCGTACACAGTCTCCAGAGACGGTGATCAGTGGACGGTCATGGCAATAGGTGAGTTCATGGGTTCGATGGCTAAGGCTTTTGAATCGAAGGGTCTGCTCGATGGTATAGGCGACGCTGAGTGGGAGCAGACCGGTCGCCGGGAAACGGTGGCTGGCATCCGCGGTGAAGTTTTCCGCTTCAAGCAGGATAACAAGGAATTCGAAGCGGTTTTGACCCGGAATGAAGATGTAGCGGCCGCTACCCTCGCCATGACGTCAATAAGCGCAGCTATGTTGGACAAAGAAATCTCAGACACCCCCTTGGGTTCGGAGATGAAAGGCTGGGGCATGCTGCGTAGCAAAGACAGTAGTTACTCTACAACGCTGGTCTCAATTGACACCAGCCGCAGCAGCGCAGAGCGCTTTGAGCTGCCCGCTGAACCCATGGAACTGGGACTGGGCAATCTTTTCGGGTCCACCCCAAAGCAGGAAAGCAAAAAGCCCGACAGCACTGAAACCGCCGAGGAGGTCGCTGACAAGGCCGACGCCTAGGACGATGCCCTTGAATCAGTAACCGATTTGGGCGAGTCCGTGGGCAAAGCCTGGAACAAGCTATTCGGCAAGGATTGACGTTGACCGGGGCCGGCTGAACCCGCCGGCCTCGTTACTGGCTGGACGGTGTCTAGTCTGTTTGGGGCCACGGCCCCCGGACCATAACCGGTGAATAACCGGCCCTGGGACAACTTCAGGGTTTGAGAGGCGCATCAGGCAGCTGCCAACCCAGTGGTAAAGACCTGCCGGTAACATCTGGTTATGTCGTGGCTCGAACCATGGCCCCACGACCTTCACACCTACCGCGTCGATGTTGGG
The DNA here is from genome assembly GCA_022425845.1 of Luminiphilus sp. Taxonomy (GTDB): domain Bacteria; phylum Pseudomonadota; class Gammaproteobacteria; order Pseudomonadales; family Halieaceae; genus Luminiphilus. The sequence continues at coordinate 4,600 of JAKMEU010000122.1, forward strand.
GGCGGCGGCCTGCTGCTGAAAAGCCGGCGCCTATCCGTCCGCTCTTTCTTGTGACGCGAACAGAGCACCCTCTCCACATGGGCATATTGAATTTAGAACCCAGCCAGACCGTCGGGCAACACCTCCCACTCGGGCGCTTCAAACTCGCCGATAAATTGAATTGTGACCCAGTCCGCCTGGGATTCAATAATGGCCTGGACGTCACGGCCCTGGAGTTCGGCGGCGGCATCCCTGGCGGCCTTGCTTTCCCAGGTAGCAATGGCCAGGGCTCGGCGCTCATCGCCTACCATTC
>JAKMEU010000086.1 GCA_022425845.1 Luminiphilus sp.
CGCGATGTGGCGGCAGACATCTACGATGCGCTGACGATGTTGCAGCACCGGGGTCAGGATGCGGCGGGGATTATGACCTGCCAGGACGGGAAGTTTTTACAGCGCAAGGGTGAGGGTCTGGTTCGCGACGTATTCCGCAGCAATCACATGTCGTTGCTTTTGGGTTCCTTTGGCCTGGGTCACGTCCGTTACCCAACGCAGGGAAGCTCCGGAACGGCGCTTGCGCAGCCGTTTTATGTCAACTCGCCCTATGGGATAGCACTGGCCCATAACGGTAACCTCACGAATGCAGCGCAACTCAGTGCTGAAATTTTTCGTAGTGATCTCAGGCACCTGAACACAGATTCTGATTCTGAAGTCCTGCTAAATGTCTTCGCCCATGAGTTGCAGCGGCTCGGAAAGCTCGTGCCTGAGGCCGATGATATTTTTACGGCTATTTCAGCCATGCACCGTCGCTGTGAGGGCGGGTATGCGGCTGTAGCGATGATTGCCAATCTTGGGGTGGTTGCCTTTCGGGACCCCTTTGGCATCAGGCCGCTGGTGGTCGGTGTGAGGCGACGGGGCAACAGCGACCCTGAGTATATCGTCGCATCTGAAAGCGTTGCACTTGATGTTCTGGGCTTCGAGCTGCTGGGCGATGTTGCACCGGGTGAGGGGATTTTTATCTCGGCGTCGGGCACGCTGATACGTCGGCAATGTGCCGAGACCACTAAATTGATGCCCTGCATTTTTGAACATGTTTATTTTGCCCGGCCGGATTCGATGATTGATGGCGTGTCGGTCTACAAGACCCGCATGCGTCAGGGTGAGCGATTGGCGCGAAAAGTTCTGAGGTTGCGCCCCGACCACGATATCGATGTTGTGGTGCCAATACCGGACACCAGCCGGGTGGCCGGGCAGTCGCTGGCGCATGAGCTGGGGGTCAAGTTCCGCGAAGGCTTCATGAAGAATCGCTATATTGGCAGGACCTTTATCATGCCCGGCCAGAGCCAGCGTAGAAAATCTGTCCGACAGAAGCTGAACCCAATTCCCCTCGAATTTGCCGGTAAAAATGTCATGTTGGTTGATGACTCTATCGTTCGGGGCACCACCTGCGGCCAGATCATTCAGATGGCACGCGATGCCGGAGCAAAAAACGTCTACTTCGCTTCAGCTGCCCCTGCGGTTCGCTACCCCAACGTCTACGGCATTGACATGCCCGCGGCAAGCGAGCTGATTGCCCACAATCGAAGTGAGGATGAAATTGCCCAGTTAATTGGTGCTGACTGGTTGGTTTACCAGGATCTGGAGGATTTGTTGGCCTGCTCCCAGGAGGGTAACGAGGCTATCGACGACTTCGAGTGCTCGGTATTTGATGGCTGTTACAAGGCCGGGCAGATCGACGAAAACTACCTCAGTCAGATTGAAGCGGCGCGCTCTGAAGGTTCAGCCATTCGGCTGGCCGCCAGTCAGGACGGTGCGGTGGTGGGCCTTCATAATGACTCCTGAGCCCGCGCTGCCAGTGCAGTGGATACAGGGTCTCTGAGGGTGAAGCGGGCCATGACAACAAGTGGCATGCCCGATTGGCTGGCTGAGGCGCAGCCAGAGACCCGGGCCATCAGAGCGGGCATTGATCGTACTCCCCAGGGGGAACACGGCGAGCCCATCTTCACAACGTCCAGCTATGTCTTTGATTCCTGCTCGGAGGCGGCGGCGCGTTTCAGTGGCGAGCAGCCAGGCAATGTTTATTCACGCTATACCAATCCTACGGTGCAGGCCTTTGAAGCTCGACTGGCGAGTCTTGAGGCTGCGGAGGCCGCGGTGGGGACCGCGTCCGGCATGTCGGCCATATTGGCCACCTGCATGGCTTTTCTCCGGGTGGGTGACCATGTGGTCTGCTCTCGGGATGTATTTGGCAGCACCATTGGCTTGTTTGAAAAGTATCTGCCGCAGATGGGCATTACGGTGTCCTTTGTGGCTCTGGGGGATATGGCCTCATGGCGCTCGGCCATCACTCCCTCGACGCGCCTTCTTTACTGTGAAACACCCTCAAACCCAATATGCGAGGTGGCCGACCTGGGTGCGCTGGCGCAACTTGCACGGGCGAGCAATGCGCGTCTTGTTGTCGACAACTGCTTCTGTACTCCCG
>JAKMEU010000155.1 GCA_022425845.1 Luminiphilus sp.
GCTCACCACCACGCGCCTGGGCCAATGGGCAGATCGCACCGGAGCAGAGAAGGCCCGCCTGTTGATGGCAACCTGCCAGTTCGCGGGCGTGGCCCTGCTCTGGACCGCCGAGCAGGACTGGTACTTCCTACTGCCGCCGCTGGCCATTATGAGTATCGTGGGGCCCATCATAGATGTCACCGGTCGAATGACGGGACTGCAGGAATTGCCCGCTATACGAACCCGCCTCATGAGCCTTTATGTCGGCATGATGTTTATTGGCGCAGGGCTGGGAAGCTGGGCCGGCACCCTTGCCTACGACCGGGGTTCATGGCCGGGCATGGTCCTGTTGCTTCTGGTGTTTTCACTCCTGGTCTGGCTGCTCTCATTGCAACAGTGGCGTCTTGCGGCAAAATCAGGATCGGTCGCTGCCTGACCGGCTCAATCACCCTCCTGGCGGTAGAGCGCCATGACCTCGGCGACTTCGGCCTCGTCCAACCGGTCGCGCCCCGCTGAGTAAGTGGCGGCAAATCGCTGGTACATCGCGGCGTTAAGCGCATTGGCCTTGCCGTTGTCCCGGGTTGCCACCACTTTTGCAGGCACACCGGCAATAATGGAATTCTCGGGAAATTCGCTGTTTTCCCGCACGATACTGTTACCGGCCACGATCGAATTAGCGCCGATCTTTGCGCCGTCCATAATGGTTGAGTTGATACCGATCAGGCATCGGTCTCCAATGTCGCAGCCATGCAGTATGGCGTGGTGGGTGATGGAACAGTCCTCGCCCACAATGGTGGGCGTCATGGCACCCACGTGAATCATCACAAAATCCTGAATATTGGTGCGGGCACCAATGCGGATTTCCAAAAACTCCGCCCGGGTCACCACATTGGGCCAAACAGAGGCGCCGGGTCCGATGTAAACCTTTCCATACAGCCAGGCACTCTCGTGAATGAATGCCGGGTCGTCCAATGTGACGTTGTCGCTGATGAAGCCCATGCCTTGACGTCCTCTATCTAAATAACAGGTAAACGCAAACGCGGCTGGGTACTCCGCGCTCACTGGGGTAGAGTACTGCACCCCCAGCCATCCGGATACCATGCGCTGCCCCGTCGCACTTCGGGACCTGCCCAATACACCATGCACAGCCTGCAGACCAATGACAGCCCTATTGAAGACAGCCGCACGCTGCTGCCCAAGCTATGGCGGCACATCGCGCCCACCTTGTCTGAGAATCGAGGCCGTGTCGGGCTGGCCCTGGCCTGCCTCCTGTTGGCCAAGGGGGGGCTGCTGCTCATCCCGTTTTTACTCAAAGCGCTTGTCGATGGCCTCGATAGCAGCGCGACGCCAAGTCCCACATCACTCATCCTGTTGATGGTAATTGCTTACGGCACGGCACGGCTGGCCAATACACTTTTCGCTGAACTCCGAGACACCCTTTTTGGACGGGTCACCGAACGCGCGATGCACCGTATTGGGCTCGCGGTCTTCAAGCATATTCACAGCCTGGACTTGGGTTACCACCTCAACCGGCGGACCGGAGGGCTGGCGCGGGACATTGAGCGGGGTACCAATGGCATCAGTTTCCTCATGCGCTTCTTCATTTTCAACATCGCGCCCACACTGTTTGAGATCGCCATGGTGACCGGGATCCTGTTGTACAACTACGGGGCCAGTTACAGCCTCGTTGTGCTGCTGGCGGTGACGCTCTACGGCGCTTTCTCGTTTCGGGCGACACGCTGGCGCACTCGGTTCATCCGCGAGGTCAACGCCGCTGATTCAGACAGCAATACCCGCGCGGTGGACAGTCTGATGAATTATGAGACCGTCAAGTACTTCACCAACGAGGACTTCGAAGCACAGCGCTACGATGCCTCGCTGGAGGAGTGGGAGCAGGCGAGACGCAAGAATCGGCTATCGCTTCTGGCACTCAATAGCGGCCAGGCCGTGATCATTGCAGGTAGCCAGACCCTGATGCTGGGTATGGCTGCACTGTCGGTCCAGAACGGCGACATGACGCTGGGAGACTTTGTGCTCATCAACCAGTTCATGCTGCAACTGTTCATCCCGTTGGGCTTCCTCGGTTTTGTCTATCGGGAGATCAAGGCCTCCCTGGCCAATATAGAGCGGCTCTTCGCGGTACTTGACCAACAACCTGCAGTAGCTGACATGCCGGATGCGCCGGATCTCAGGGTGCAGACGGGCGCCATCGAATTCCACCGCGTAGATTTCGGTTACGGCCCTGACCGATCGGTGCTCGCTGAACTGGATTTCACAATCGAAGGTGGAGAGACCGTAGCGCTGGTCGGCGCCAGCGGGGCCGGTAAATCTACGGTCGTAAAATTGCTGTTCCGGTTTTATGACCCCGTGGAGGGCGCGATCCGCATTGATGGCCAGAACATCGGCGAGGTCACCCAGCAATCATTGCGACAGGCCGTGGCGATTGTTCCGCAGGATTGCGTGCTGTTTAACGACTCACTGCTGGAAAATATCCGCTACGGCCGGCCTACCGCTTCCGACGCCGAGGTAGAGGCCGCCGTTACCGCAGCCTATCTGGGCGACTTCGTGGCGCGGCTACCTGAGGGGCTGGCCACGCAGGTGGGTGAGCGCGGCCTGAAGCTGTCAGGCGGTGAACGGCAGCGGGTCGCTATTGCCCGCGCCGTGCTCAAAGACGCGCCCGTACTCGTGTTCGACGAGGCCACGTCGAGCCTGGACAGCGAGTCGGAACGCGCAGTCATGTCAGCTTTCCGGGCGCTCGCGGGGCATCACACGGCCGTGGTGATCGCGCATCGCCTGTCTACGATCGTCGACGCTGACCGCATACTGGTGCTTGAGGAGGGCCGCCTTGTCGAGCAGGGCTGTCACGACGATCTGCTGACGCGCAACGGTCGATACACCGCGCTCTGGCAGGCGCAACAGCGCGAGGCGGAGCCATCCATTGATCATTCTTGAGGATATCGCCCTTCGCCGGGGCCCCGCCCTGCTTCTCGAGGGCGCATCGGCAACGCTTCAGCCCGGACAGAATCTGGCGCTCATCGGCGCCAATGGCACGGGGAAGTCGAGTTTATTTGCCCTGCTACGCGGCGAGCTGGGCGCTGACCGCGGCCAAATTCGGGGCATGTCCGGTTTGAGGATTGCACACATGGCGCAGGAACTGGTCGCCAGCGACGACGCCACCCGCGACTTTGTCCTGGCGGGTGATGCGCCTATTTACAAACTGCTAAGCGAAGTCACCGAGGCAGAGCAGGCTGAAGACTATGAGCGTGCGGCTGAACTGCATCAGGAGCTCGAAGCCATCGATGGCTACAGCGCACCACGGCGTGCCGAACAACTACTTCTGGGACTGGGGTTCCAGCAGCGCGATCTGTCGACGTCGGTCGCCGATTTTTCGGGCGGGTGGCGCGTCCGGCTGAATCTTGCCCGCGCCCTCATGACACCCTCCGATGTACTGCTGCTGGACGAGCCCACCAACCACCTTGATCTCGACACCATGCTATGGCTTCAAACCTGGCTGCTGCGTTATCCCGGTACGCTCCTGATGATCTCCCACGATCGAGACTTCATCGATGCAGTGTGTGAACGCACGCTGAGCATCGAGCAGAACCAACTCATCGCCTATCGGGGGGGTTATTCAGCCTTCGAACAACAGCGCGCGGAACGCATGGCGCAGCAGAAAGCCCAATTCGAACGGCAGCAGAAGGAAATTGCCGATATCGAAGGGTTTGTGCGCAGGTTCCGGGCTAAAGCCACCAAAGCGCGGCAGGCCCAGAGCCGTTTAAAGGCATTGGAGCGCATGGAGACGGTGGCGCCCGCTCACGTGGACTCTCCCTTTTCGTTCCAGTTCCCCAAACCCGGGAAAAGCAGCGATCCGCTGCTGTCACTGGACGCTGCAGCATTGGGCTATGACGACCAACCCGTGCTGCAAAACGTCTCACTGATGCTACACCCGGGGGATCGAATTGGGCTCCTTGGAAAAAACGGCGCGGGCAAATCAACCCTCCTCAAGGGGCTGACCGGCGCACTTTCCTTACAGCGCGGGGACCGGGTCACCGGGGCCCACCTTCGAATCGGCTATTTTGACCAGCAGCAACTTGAAGTGCTGGACCTGGAAGCCAGCCCGCTGCTGCATTTGCAACGCCTGACGCCGACCGCAAGGGAACAGCAAATTCTTGATTTCCTGGGTGGCTTCAATTTCAAGGGTGATCGGGCCCGGGAACAGATTGCGCCCTTTTCGGGCGGGGAAAAGGCGCGTCTTGCCCTGGCCATGGTCGTTTGGCAGGACCCCAACGTGCTGATACTCGATGAGCCCACCAACCATCTGGATCTCCATATGCGTCATGCCCTGGCCGTGGCCTTACAGGGCTATACCGGCGCGATTGTCCTTGTCAGCCACGACAGGCACCTGATCCGGCACGCCGTTGAGTCCCTGTGGCTGGTGGACAACGGCTCCGTCGCTGAATACCCCGACGATCTGGCGGCCTACGAGCGTTGGGTTATTGCAGGCGAGCGCAATACAAATGCCACCCCTGCTCCGCAGCAGCGGACCCCTGTCTCGACGCCGCCACAACCGGGCCGGGGTAAGCAACACCGCCAGGGCGCAGCAGAGCAGCGTGCGCGTGTGCGGCCGCTGCAAAATGCCCTGCAAAAAACCGAGCGGGCACTGGAAGAACGACAGACCAAACTCAAAGCGCTGCAGGATCAGCTGGCCGATCCCACGCTCTACGAAAAGCAGGAACAAGACAGGCTCGGTGAGCTGGTGCGCTCCGAGGGCTTGCTGAAGTCGGAGATCGCTGCACTGGAGGAAACCTGGATTGATCAGCAGGAAGCCCTCGATAGCGCCGGGGGTTAGCTATCCCCCACCAAATTGGGCATCATTGCGCCCGCGTTCCTATGCGCACAACTTGTTGAATTACCAGAACGGACTGTCCATGACCCAAAGCTTTCACCCGCCTCAGCGCACTTTAATGGGGCCGGGCCCCTCCGATGTATCTCCCCGAGTATTGGGCGCCCTGGGACGCCCCACCATCGGCCATCTGGACCCGCTGTTTATCGAGTTGATGGACGACATAAAACGGCTGCTGCAATACGCCTTTAAAACCGGGAATGAACTTACTATTCCATTGTCAGCCCCAGGCTCCGCCGGTATGGAGGCGGCCTTTGTCAATCTGGTCTCCCCCGGTGACACGGTGATCGTGTGCCAGAACGGCGTGTTTGGCGGGCGCATGAAAGAAAATGTTGAGCGCTGCGGTGCAACAGCGGTCATGGTGCAGGATCGCTGGGGCGACCCCGTCGACCCCATAAAAGTGGAAGCCGCGTTCAGCGCCCATCCCGAAGCCAACCTGCTGGCCTTTGTTCATTCCGAAACGTCCACCGGCGTGCGCAGTGATGCGGCGACACTCTGTGGAATCGCCAAGGCCCACGACGCTCTGGTGGTGCTCGACACGGTAACCACACTGGCGGGCATCGACTTGCAGGTCGATAACTGGGGCGCGGATGCCGTGTATTCCGGTACCCAGAAGTGCCTCTCATGTGTTCCGGGCCTGTCGCCCATGACCTTCAGTCCAGCCGCCGTTGATCGGATTCAAAACCGCAAGGGACGAGTACAAAGCTGGTTCCTCGACATGCAGTTGGTGATGGGCTACTGGGGTGGCAGCAGCAAGCGCGCCTACCACCATACCGCGCCGGTCAATGCACTCTATGCGCTTCATGAAGCGCTGGTCATACTCGAAGAAGAAGGTCTTGAGACCAGCTTCGCCCGACACCATGAAAACCACCTTGATTTGGTCACCGGCCTCGAGGCGATGGGGCTGGAAATGGCGGTGGACCCGGCATGGCGCCTGCCACAACTCAACGCGGTGCGCATTCCCGAAGGTGTCGACGATGCGGCCGTCCGGCACCGCCTGTTACAGGAGTTCAACCTGGAAATCGGTGCGGGCCTCGGAGATCTGGCGGGGAAACAGTGGCGCATTGGCCTCATGGGACACGCCAGCAATTCAGTCAACGTACAGCGCTGCCTCACCGCACTTCGATCTGTACTGGGACGCTGACCTAGCGTCGGGTCAGGCGAAAACCCAACTCATACACGCCCAGGGGGTGGTCTGAGCGCAGGGCTGTCCCGTGCCACTCCCAGCGCGATGGATCAAACAGTTGCTGCATCTGCTCTATCCCGCAGTGGAACGGCGGCCCATCCGGGTCTGTGGTCTGCATAAACAACGCCAACAGGGTTCCGCCCGGTCGTAACCACTGGGCAAGCTGTGCTTCGTAAGCCACCCAGTGATCGGGATTGAGGGCACACAGGCAGGTTTGTTCGTAGACCAGGTCCGCAGGCTGCGCCGGCTGCCAGTCAAACAGATTGCAGGCCGTGACGTGCCCCGTGAGGCCGGCCGAATGAAGCTGTTGCTGCTGGAAGCCCGCCGCCGTCTCGGATAGATCGACCCCGGTCACCCGCCAACCCAACTGAGCGAGGGCGCAGAGTTCCGGGGAGCGTCCACAACCGGGTACGATCGCGGTACCCGAGTGGGACTGCAACCAACGCTGCCATCGTTGGAACGCAGGGTTGAGCCCCTCGCGTTCCCAGGGCACTGAGGCCTCGTGATATCGGGCTTCCCAGTCCAGGATGGGTTCCATGTGCAGACCCTCCTCCTTTAAGCACCGCCTACTCTGCCTGCGCGCCGGGCCGCGCGCAATCATCGTCAACCTGCTGCCAGTACTCCGGCAAAGAGCGCCGCATCAACGTTGCCCCCCGATAGCACCACACCCACGCGCCGATACTGCTCTGGCAACCGCCCGGCCAGGGCCGCCGCAAGGGCAACCGCACCCCCAGGCTCCACAACAAGCTTGAGCGAGGCAAAAGCGGCCCGCATCGCCATCCGTACTTCGTCATCAGTGACCGAAATACCGCCTGTCAGCAAGCGTCGGTTGAGGGCAAACGTCAGTTCGCCGGGTGTGGGGGCTAACAGGGCGTCACAAATCGACGCCCCGCCGGGCTTTATCTGCTGCCGCTGATCCAAAGCCAGAGAGTGCTCGTGGTCGTTGAAGGCCTCCGGTTCCACCGAAAAGACGGCGGTGTGTGCACCGAGACCCTCTGCCGCCAGCGCACATCCCGCCACCAAGCCGCCGCCACTGCAGCACACCAGCAGCGCGTCAGGGGGGTCTGCATCCTGAAGCAGTTCCAGCCCCACGGTACCCTGCCCTGCCACTATGTCGGGATCGTCATAGGATGGGACAATGACGCCTCCCTCGCGTTTGACGATATCCCGCGCAATTGCCTCACGATCTTCCGTCATGCGGTTGTAGGCAATGATCTCCGCACCCAGCGCCAGGGTGTTCGCCGTCTTTATTTGGGGCGCATCAGCGGGCATGACAATGCGCGCCCTGATGCCCAGAACCCGCGCCGCTAGCGCCACACCCTGCGCGTGATTACCGGAGGACCATGCCACCACACCCGCTCCGCGCTGAGCGTCGGTCAACTGGCTCAGGCGATTGAAGGCACCGCGGAATTTAAAGCTTCCCGTATGCTGAAGGCACTCCGGCTTAATGAGCAGCTCACGGCCGCAGGCGGCATCGAGCGCCTCTGACCGAAGCACCGGCGTTCGAATGACATGCCCCTGAAGCCGCTGTGCGGCCGACTCGACGTCGCGAAATTCTGGAAGCTTCACCTCACCCCCAAACCGTCATCCACCCACCTCGGTGCGCACCATGCCTCTAAGCCCAGGGCCTATCCAACCGACACCGGGCGGCCGCGAACTGCCACAGCCCTCAATGTTGGCTGGCATCAAACCGATAGAAAGGCTCCATCATCTGATCGATGGTAAAGCTTGCGGGGCGTTGTCGCGGCGGGAAAGCCCTGAGGGTCATAAGGAATTTTTCCAACTCGGCTCTCGCCATGTAAATGCGTGGGATCTTCTTTACCCACCAATCGTTGTAGGTGTTTGAGTTCTGGTCCGCGCGTTCAAAGGGGTCTCGCCGCAAGTGGAACAGTTTGGGAATACGCAGCATGTCAAATTCTTCACGCCACACGTCGAACTCTTTGGCGCGCTGCTCGGCAAATACAATTTTCCAATCCCCCACGCGCATGGCCGTCAGCAGGCCATCATCGCTCCAGTAGAGGAAGGAGTTTCTGGGTCCCTGATCAACCGCTCCCGTCAGGTAGGGAAGGAAATTGTAGCCATCGAGGTGATTGCGATAATCCTTGCCATTTACCTGCATGCCCGCTTTCAACTCGTCGGCTATGCCGGGGCGTCCCGCTGCTGCCATAAAAGTGGGCACCCAATCGGTGTGGGACATAATGTCATTGAGAA
>JAKMEU010000174.1 GCA_022425845.1 Luminiphilus sp.
CCCCCTAGTGGGTAGCGCACACCTTCCATTGGCGCTGACTCTCAGTTTGCGTCGCAATGAGTAACGCGCAAACGCTTCCTTCCATTAACCATACTACGCCGATGTCAAGAAATGTGAAGCAGCGCACATAGGCAAAATTCCTATGTCTGATTAGGGCGTAGCTTGCACCGGGTCAGAAAAGCGAGGGTCTAGGCAGGAAAATAGCGCAGCAATGCTGCAAGGGACTGCTCGTAAGCAGCCAGTAGCATCAGACCCGAGACCGCCAAAATCGCAACAATGATCGTTAAAGTCACAAAACCCGATTGCCTAGTTAAGGGGCCAATAGCTTTACTACCACGCATTGACTGAGTTCTCAGTGGGGTTCGCGAACTGATGTTCGGTGAGAAATTGGCTGACCGCCCGGCCGGTCAGCGACAGCGTCGGCACTCCCTCTGGCACCATATTCGCGCCCAGCCCCTGCCGGGAGCCAGAGGTCGGGCTTCGCAATGACCGACTCACCAGGGTGTCCACCCGATGACCGGTCAGGGTGAGCTGGAAATCAACGCCCGGGTGCCACAACCAAAATCCGTCCTCAACAGTTCTTTCCTGCAAGCCTTCAGGTGCGGGGCGGCTGGCCAACCCCAGCTCAATGACACTTAAGTCCCAATGCACCACGCCGGGGATCAGCACCTCGGCCCGACCGACACCCCCGTCCCGACTTGCAGAGCGCCAGGACGCCCTCATCAATGCACCACCCCCATCACCGGATTGCCAACTGTAATCGCGCAGGTAATAAAACTGGCGAGACCAGGCACTGAGCGTCGTGGGGCCGGCGCAGTCAGAATCGCCCAGCACACGGCTGTGGTGCTGAATCAGGGGCGGCACCTCCACAAACAGGGGGTCACACCCAGGCCGTTCAAGACGCCAGCCGGGCAATCGTTGCTGTTTACACAGCTTGTCCTCACAGGGCTGCAGTGCCTCGATAACCAAAATCGGAGCGCCGGGCACCAAGTTGTGTTGCGGCAAACAGGGGAACTGCCCTTGCAGCACAAGTCGCACGCCGCGGGCAGATCTTATATTCGGCTCATCACAGGGTGATGCCGCATCGTCTTCATGGTGCCTGACCGGCCAAGCCTTGGAGACAGCTGACGACAGTACCCGGGTAGCAAAGTCCCCCCGCTCGGCCAGTTCTGACTGGTCGGCTGACAGCCCCGCCACTTTCCAAAGTTGCTGAACCGTCAGCAACACCCCGGTGACGAGCCACAGGCCAAGTGCCAGAGCGATCAGGGTCTCCACCAAAGTAAATCCGGCAGCTGCATGTCTAGTGGAATCCGTTGTGTGTGATGGCCATACGGGGTTCACGGGCCGGCCCAGCGGTGGTTGAGGCGGTAAGAACCCGGTTCCAATCCGGAGGTCAGGTCTATCCTGAGCGTCGCAATGTACTGCCCTGACACCCGCCTCAAAGCGACGCTGCCCGAAGCCTCCCAGTCAGCCAAAAGGGCATGCCAGTCTTCACACCACGCCAACAGGTCGGGTGCTGTGCCAGAGCAAAGGGTCGCAGTTAAATCGGGGGTAGCACCGTGAAAAACCGCAAGCCGCCAATGGCCCTCAATACCGCGCAGATGGGCCGCAGCCACTGACAGCCTGACCCCACTGTTATTCAACTGCACAATTTGCTCTGTGAGCTCAAACAGGCCCAGCAGTAGCCCCGTGCTCAATACAGAAGCCAGCAGGACGTCGAGCAGCACGTCATCGACCCCTGACGGAATCAGGGCCAGACATGGAGCGGCGCCCGCCTGCCATAACTGTCGAGACTGAGTGGGGGGTAACCCGCCTCAGATAACAGAGGCTCCAGTATCAGTTCATAAGTGATTACCGATGCGCCCAGATCGACCCGCAATTGATAATGTGCAGCTACCCGTCTCGGCAACGGCTTGAGGGCAATTAAAATCGGTGCCGGTTGATAGTGGCCGCGACTGAGCCGCAGGCGCTCCTGCAGCAGGGCCAGGCCCAGCAGGCTGAGGGCGCCCTCCCGCATCACGCTCGCGCGCACATGATGGCTGTAGCCGGGAATCGCCACGGCAGCCAAGACAGCTATGATGGCCAGCACAACGAGTACTTCGATCAAGGTAAACCCTGGGGAAGCCGTATGGCGCCCCGGCCGACTGCCCCCCCGGCGTCCCTGATCCGCTGTCAGCTCACCCGATCGCCACCGTGCCCATGACGCACCGCCACAGGCGCAGCGCGAGTGAGCAGACGACTCGTTGGCTTGATAGAACACGTCGACCTCGGATTGCCATAAGGCCACCGAGTGTCTCCCCACAACAGGAGGCCGTCAGCGTCGCAGGTCGGCCACCATCTCAAATGGTGGCCGACGATCTGTTTTAGCGGGCAAAGATGATCTGGTCGCCCTGTATTTCACCCACTATGGTATCCCCCGGCGCATAGTCGCCGTTGAGGATTTGCTGGGCCAGTGGGTTCTCCACCAGCTGCTGAATGGCACGCTTGAGGGGCCTCGCGCCATAGACGGGATCAAAGCCGGCTGCGGCGAGATGATCCAGAACCGCATCCGAGAGCTCAATACTGAGATCGCGCTCCTCAAGACGCCTTTTGAGACCTTCCAGCTGGATACCGGCGATACCGCGAATCTGCGACTGCTCCAGGGGATGGAACACCACCGTCTCATCAACCCGGTTAATAAACTCGGGCCTGAAATGATGACTCACAACACCCATCACTGCCGCCTTCATGGCGTCATAGTTGTCAGAGCCCGCCATTTCCTGAATCAGGTCGGAGCCCAGGTTCGAGGTCATGACCACGACCGTATTCCTGAAATCCACCGTGCGCCCCTGCCCATCCGTCAGCCGGCCGTCCTCCAGCACCTGAAGCAAAATATTGAACACGTCAGGGTGTGCCTTTTCCACCTCATCCAGAAGTAGCAGGGAATAGGGTCTGCGCCTGACCGCCTCGGTAAGGTAACCGCCCTCTTCGTAACCCACATACCCCGGGGGTGCACCGATCAGACGGGCCACCGAGTGCTTCTCCATGAATTCGGACATATCAATCCGTACCATGGCCTGCTCGCTGTCAAACAGGTAATTCGCCAGCGCCTTGCAAAGTTCGGTCTTACCCACCCCCGTGGGGCCCAGAAACAGGAAAGAACCGTTGGGTCGATTCGGATCGGCGAGGCCTGCCCGGGAACGCCGCACGGCATTAGCCACCGCCACCACCGCCTCGTCCTGCCCGACCACCCGCTCGTGGAGAACCGACTCCATGCGCAGCAGTTTCTCCCGATCGCCCTCCAGCATTTTGGCTACCGGAATACCTGTCCAACGGGACACCACTTCGGCGACCTCTTCCTCCGTCACGCGGTTGCGTAAAAGCTGGGTGGGGCCCTGCTCTGCCTGCTCCGCCACCTCAAGCTGCTTCTGCAGTTCAGGAAGCTGGCCGTACTGTATCTCTGACATACGCGCCAGATCACCCGCCCGCTGGGCCACCTCCAGATCGAGTTTGGCCTGTTCAATTTCCGCCTTGATCTTCGCTGCGCCCTGAACCGCCGCTTTTTCAGCGGTCAGGATTTCATCGAGGTCAGACAGCTCCCTGTCGAGTTCCGCGATCTGCTCCTCAAGTAACTCAACCTGCTTTCGAGCCGCTTCGGTTTGGTCCTTGTTGACTGCTTCCCGCTCAATCTTGAGCTGGATGAGACGTCGTTCCAGGCGATCCATGCTCTCGGGTTTGGAATCGATCTCCATGCGAATTCGGCTGGCAGCCTCATCAACCAAATCAATGGCCTTGTCGGGCAACTGGCGATCAGTGATGTAGCGCTGGCTGAGTTTGGCCGCCGCAATAATTGCACTGTCGGTTATGGCGACACCGTGATGCACTTCGTAGCGCTCCTTCAGGCCACGCAGGATCGCAATCGTATCCTCCTCGTTGGGCTCGTCGACCAGTACCTTCTGGAAACGTCGCTCCAGAGCTGCATCTTTTTCAACATACTGCCGGTACTCATTCAACGTGGTGGCGCCCACACAATGCAGTTCACCCCGGGCCAGCGCGGGCTTGAGCATGTTACCCGCGTCCATGGAACCCTCAGCCTTCCCTGCGCCTACCATGGTGTGCAATTCATCAATAAATAAGATGACCCTGCCCTCCTCCTTGGAGAGCTCGTTCAATACGGCCTTCAGGCGCTCCTCGAAGTCACCTCGGAATTTGGCACCCGCGAGCAGTGCGCCCAGGTCCAGCGACAGGATGCGCTTGTCCTTCAGTCCCTCGGGCACCTCGCCATTCACGACTCGCTGGGCCAGACCTTCGATAATGGCGGTCTTGCCCACGCCCGGTTCACCAATAAGCACCGGGTTGTTTTTAGTGCGCCGCTGCAGAACCTGGATTGTTCTGCGAATCTCGTCATCGCGACCGATCACAGGGTCCAGCTTGCCCGCCTCGGCACGTTCCGTGAGATCGACGGTATATTTTTCCAGAGCCTGTCGGGACGCTTCCGCTTCCGGAGAATTGACGCCTTCACCCCCTCGAACTTCATCAATAGCCTGCTCCAGCGCGGCGCGGGTGACACCCGCCTCGCTCAGGAGTTTTTCCAACGGCGACCCCTTATCCAGCATCGCCAGCAGCACAAGCTCGCAGGACAGATAAGCGTCATTACGCTGTTGGGCCGCCTTGTCGGCTCGATTCAGGAGGCGGCTGCCTTCCTGTGACAGATGGACGTCCCCGGCCGCGCCGTCAACCCTGGGCAGTTGCTCAAGCGCCGCCTCCACCTTTGACGGTAATTGCCCCAGATTGGCCCCCGCTTTTTGCAGCAGCGGACGCGCCGAACCGCCCTGCTGGTCCAGCAGCGCTTTCAGGACATGGATGGGCTCAATAAATTGCTGATCGCGCCCCACCGCCAGTGACTGAGCGTCTGCCAGCGCGTTTTGCAATGGGTTGGTCAATTTGTCCATTCGCATGTGACTATCCTCTCACCGATTCAAACAAGCCTCTTGCCTGCCATAGAGAGATGGCGGCATAAAGCCCTGATTTCAAGTGTGGATATTTACGCTGGAAGAAGGGTGGCGACCGTGGCCATTCGGCCCGTTATTCCATCCCGACGATGGGAAAAATATTTGTCGGCAGTGCAGGCGGTGCATTGATCCCCGCCGGAGATACGCCTCACCCCCGCACGCGCAAGGCGCTGGGCGGCCAACGCGTACAAATCCGCCTGAAATTTGCCGCTCATGCGGCCCTCGGTGAAACAATCCGCCGCAGCACGCCCCCAGCACTTCAGGAAAACGTCGCGAAAGTCGCTGCCAACTTCGTAGCAACAGGGTCCGATCGCAGGGCCGAACCAGGCCCTGACACCGCCACCGACTGACGGCATCGCGGCGAGGGTCGCTTCGATGATCCCGCCTGCAAGACCACGCCAGCCCGCATGTACCACGGCCACCGCCCTCCCTGTGTCAGCCGCCAGTACAATGGGCAGGCAGTCGGCGGTCAGCACCGCACAGGCAACGCCTGCCTGGTCTGTCCAGGCGGCATCGGCTTCGGGTGGCGCACCCGGGGTCACCCGGTGAGCCGCCACAACACGGGAGCCGTGCACCTGCTGCAACCAAATGGGCTGCTTGTTACCGGGGATTATGTCCTGCAGTTGCCGCCGATTGCTGGCAACGCAGGCCCCCTGATCACCCACATGGTCGCCGAGATTCATACCCCGATAAGGTACTGGGCTGGCGCCGCCGCTGCGCAGGGTTGAGATTATCCGGATGCCGGGTAGGCCCAGATC
>JAKMEU010000187.1 GCA_022425845.1 Luminiphilus sp.
TTCCCACGCTGCTGCCCGAGCCCGCAGGTCGAGCCGTGCAGGCGGCGCTGGAAAGCAAGGGAGCGCGATTCCACTTTGGTCCGCTTGCCACTGAGGTAAACCACACCGAAACCGGGTACCGCGTGCACCTGAATAATGGCACAACCATTGAGGCCGACGCGGTGTTATCGGCTGTAGGCGTGCGCCCGCGCACTGGCTTGGCCGAAGCTGCAGGTATCGAAACCGGACGCGGCATCAAGACCGACCGCCACCTTGAAACCAGCGCACCCGGGGTATACGCCATTGGGGACTGCGCCGAAGTCGCCGGTCACGTTTTGGTTTATGTCGCGCCACTGATGGCCGCCGGGCGTGCCCTGGCCGCCACACTGACCGGCACGCCCACCGAGGTGAGTTATCCGGCCATGCCCGTCACCATCAAGACCCCCGCCTGTCCGGTGTGCGTATCCCCAGTAGCCAAAGACACTGAGGGCAGCTGGACACTGTCAGGCGAGGGCTCCGATATCAAGGGCTTGTTTCATTCCCCTGACGGACAACTGCTGGGCTTCGCGCTGACCGGTGCCGCAGTGAAAGAGCGCATGGCATTGGCCAAGGAGCTACCCCCTATTCTTCAATAGGGGGCCGGGATGTGTGGCTGTCAGAAGCTCAATCTGGCATCCACACCATAGGTCGCGGGCTCGCCCCAATAACTGATCGTCCACAGGCCGAATGGGATGGTGTTTTCCCGATATTCTTCATCAAACACGTTTTTGCCCCATAACGACAGCTGAAGTACTGTGCCGCCCAGCTGAATGTCATTAAGAGCCAGGCGCGCATTCACCACGTCGTAGGAGGCGATACGGCTGGTCAGATTCTGGCTTTTGTTGGTGTAGGGCACGTAATCATCCTTGTAACTCCAGTCAACGTGCAAATCGACTCGGCCCCAATCCATCTGCACTACGGACCAATCAAAATCGATGCTCGCTGTGCTTTCAGGCGCGTAGGGGAAATCCTTTTGATTACGGACGTCCTGCCCCAGCTCAATAAACTCATCGTATTCCGTATCGAGGTAGCCGTAGTTCAAACCCACCCTTAGACCCTGGGTCAACTGCGCAGCAAGCTCAAGTTCGAATCCCCTGACTGTCGCCGCCCCTGCGTTGGCCACGGTAGACGCGGCGCCGCCACTTCCCTCCAGAAATACACTGAACTGCATATCAGAGATGTCATTCAGGAATGCCGCAGCGTTGATTTGAACGCGGTCATCGAAAAGGCGGGACTTCAAGCCAAATTCATAAGAGTTCACTTCCTCTGGGTCGTAACTTTCCAGAAAAGCCTCAGCGGAAGGCGCTTCTCCGTTGAACCCGCCCGCCTTCCAACCCTGAGCGGCTTTCGCGTACAGCGTCGTTGAATCACCCAGTCGATAAGACGCTACAAGGGTGCCCGTGGTGTTGCTCCAACTGTCTTTGGCAGACAGGTCAAAGGCACCCGCTCCCCCCGTGGAGGCATTGGGGTGAAAAATATACTGGTCCTTCTCCTCGTCGGTATAACGCAGTCCTGCGGTGATCGTCAGGGACTCAGTGATGTCCCAATCGGCCTGTCCGTAAATAGCCCAGGAACTGTTATCCAAACCGTACTCGTTGTTATCGGCAGGGCTTCCGAACAAACCGAAAAACCGTATAGGGTTGTAGACATCGCCCTCTTCACTGAAGTAGTAGAGTCCCGCAACCCAGCTCAGGTCCTGGCCACCGCCGGAGAGCTGAAATTCCTGGGAGAACTGCTCGTAATCGACATCTCTGGTGGAGGTGAACAAGTTCATGGGTGTGCCATCAATATCGAGGGTATCGGACCATTCAAGGTCACGACTTGCGGTGATGGACTTGAGCGTTACATCATTCCAGTTATAACTGAGCGTGAGGGAGTGACCACTGACATCTGAGCGCTCGTAGCCCGCTTGATCGTTACTGATGGCATCCGCCCTCTCACCCTCGGGTACCACATACAGCGCCTGCAGATCCCCCAGGAA
Source organism: Luminiphilus sp. (assembly GCA_022425845.1). Taxonomy (GTDB): domain Bacteria; phylum Pseudomonadota; class Gammaproteobacteria; order Pseudomonadales; family Halieaceae; genus Luminiphilus. The sequence goes on from JAKMEU010000187.1 coordinate 2,000, forward strand.
CCCCAAGCCGAAAGCGTCAAAGGCGGGACCGCTCACGTCAGTGAGTTGGCCCATGCTGGGACGTTTCTCAACACTCGAGTCGTCATAGCTGTATCGAATGGCCAGTGACTCCGTTACTGCCAGAGCCAGATC
>JAKMEU010000201.1 GCA_022425845.1 Luminiphilus sp.
CCATGGACATGTCAAAAAAATCCTCGTCGCCGCCAAATTCCTTCAGATGGCCCACCACATAGCTATAGGCAATCTCGGCACTTTCTTTCATCACGTCGCCGAGCTGTCCGGTCAGCTTGAAACCCCGGTTCAGGGTATGAATCTTGCTGGACTCAATCGCGAGGGTCACCCCCCCCTGTGCCGTCCATGCCAACCCCGTCACGACGCCACGCCCCCGAGCCGGGCGCTCGTTACGGTACCGAGGCTGACCCAGAAATTCAGTCACCTCGCGCTTGCCCAATCGGACTCGCTCCACCTCGCCATCCACAATCCGCACCACTGACTTTCGAATCAGGGCAGCGAGCTGTTTTTCCAACTGCCGCACCCCGGCCTCGCGGCAGTAGGCGTCAATCACCAGTCGAAGCGCAGCTTCATTGATGCGTATCTGGGCCGATGACGCACCATGCCGCTCCAGTAACCTCGGCCACAGATGATTGCGCGCAATCGCCAGCTTTTCCTCTGCGATATATCCCGCCAAACGAATGGTCTCCATTCGATCCAGCAATGCCGGGGGTATCGTATCGAGTTGGTTCGCCGTCGCGATAAACAGGACCCGGGACAGGTCGACCCTCAGATCCAGGTAGTGGTCAAGAAATTCGGCGTTCTGCTCCGGATCCAGCACCTCCAGAAGCGCCGAGGCGGGATCGCCCTGGTAAGACCCACCCACCTTATCGATTTCATCCAGCATGATGACGGGATTGGCAACATCAACATCCTTGAGCGCCTGTACCAGTTTGCCGGGCATCGCACCAATGTAGGTGCGACGATGGCCCTTTATCTCGGCCTCGTCCCGCATTCCACCAAGACTGAAACGGTAAAATTTTCGCCCCAACGCGTCGGCGACGGAGCGACCAATACTGGTCTTGCCCACACCGGGCGGACCCACCAGAAGCAGGATGGAACCGTCGATGGTGCCCTTGAAGTTTCCTACCGCCAAAAACTCGATAATGCGCGCTTTAACGTCTTCCAGACCGTCGTGGTGCTGATCGAGCTCGTCGCGGGCATGGGCGAGATCGAGATTGTCCTCCGAGAAGACGCCCCAGGGTACGGCACTGACCCAGTCGAGGTAATTGCGGGTAACCCCGTACTCCGGTGACCCCGACTCCAGAACCCGAAGTTTTTCCAATTCTTCGTTAAAGCGCTTGCTGACGGCCTCTGGCGGGTTCCGCGTAGCCATCCGGGCCTCAAAGCGTTCTGCGTCCGAGGTACGATCATCCTTGGAGAGTCCCAACTCACGCTGGATCACCTTCATTTGCTCTTTGAGGAAAAACTCCCGCTGATTGTCCGAGACCTTGTCATTGACCTCGCGACTGATCTGCCCCTGAAGTTCAGCCACTTCTTTTTCCCGCCGCAGCAACTCCAGCACCTTGGCCATGCGCGCAGGCAGGGCAAGGGTATGCAGGATGGTTTGCAGCTTCTCACCCGATGCAGTCGTCATAGCTGCAGCGAAGTCAGCCAACAGACTGGGCTGGCTGGGATTGAAGTTTCCGAGGTAATGCTTCAGCTCTTCGGAGTAGAGCGGGTTGAGTGGTAACAGTTCTTTAATGGCTGCGATGATGGCCATGGCGTAGGCCTTGATTTCATCGCTCTGCTTATCGCCCTGCGACTGGGGATATTCCACCTGCGCGATGAAGGGTCCCTCTTTGCGCAACCAGCGTATCAGGCGAAAGCGCTTTACTCCCTGAGCGATAAATTGCCCGGCATTCTCAGCGTTACCGGGCGGCTTGTGCAGCCGCACCACACAACCCATTTCAGGAAAATCTTCTGCGCGGGCATCCGACGGGTTCATGTCTCCGATAAACGCCAGGCCAAGTAAGCCTGAACCCTGCTCCGCCACGGCCTTGAGGGTAGCCTGCCACTGCTCAGGATTTAATCCGATGGGCTGCACCTGCCCGGGAAAAAACGGCCGCCCGGGTAATGGCAGCAGTACCAGCGTGTCGGGCAGCACGTCTTCAGCAATGGCGGGGGCCGCCGCCTCACCTGCGGGCAGCACATCGTCAGCCCCCAATTCATAATGTGCGGACACGCCCTCGAGGAATCCGTTTTCCTGCGAGTCGTCCGAATTATCGGCATGTTGATTGTCGTCGCTGCTCATGACAGCCCGCCCCATCCACTGGCGAAATCAGTTTTCCTGATCAGGATGTGGTGGTGGCGAGGGCATAATTCAAGCCCCGCCATGCCGGCTCAGTCGTCGCCTCCCGACGGCACCGAGGGCATACCTGTGAAGGGCAGATGGGACACTTTGGCACCTGACGAAGACGCTTCGGACACCCTGGCCGCACCCTCTTTCTCAACCTCATCGATACGGATGACCGAGTGCAGGGGAATGTAACTCCGCTTTACGCCTGAGAATTCGTTCTTCAGTTTTTCTTCTGAGGGATCTACCAGTACGGCGGAACGCTCACCGAAAACCAGTTCCTCGATCTCGATAAAACCCCACATATCACTCTGGAAAATCTGCCGGGCGAAGACCTCAAAGACCTGGCCTCCATTCTGGAATATCACCTTGTAGACGGGCTGGGGTGTCATAAATACCGGACGCGGTTCAGAAAAAAAGGGCGGGAATGGTACCACTTCTGACGCCCACCGCCAGTGGATTCTGACCCATCGGTCGATTCTTAGCGGTATACTCCCGCCCCACTACCATCGCCCGGAACCTGAGAGCCTGCCTTTTTGACCACCGAACCCCAGAAAAAACTGTATGTGCAGACCCACGGCTGCCAGATGAACGAGTATGACTCGGCGCGAATGGCCGATCTCCTGGGTGAAAGCCACGGCCTCGCCCTGACCGATCGAGCCGAAGATGCGGACGTGTTGTTGCTCAATACCTGTTCGATTCGGGAGAAGGCGCAGGAAAAGGTATTCCACCAACTGGGTCGCTGGAAACCTCTCAAGCAGGCAAAGCCCGACTTGATTATTGGTGTCGGGGGCTGCGTCGCGAGCCAGGAGGGGGCTGAAATCAGCAAGCGTGCGCCGTTCGTGGACTTGATCTTTGGGCCCCAGACCCTGCACCGGCTGCCCGAGATGATCGACTCGCGCCAGCTGGGAACCCCCGTCGTAGTCGACGTGAGCTTTCCCGAGATCGAGAAATTTGATCGTTTGCCAGAGCCACGGGTTGAAGGCCCCAGCGCCTTTGTCTCGATTATGGAGGGCTGCAGCAAGTACTGCACTTTTTGCGTCGTACCCTACACCCGAGGCGAGGAAGTTTCTCGACCCGCAGACGATGTTATCGCTGAAATCGCAGGGCTGGCCGAGCGCGGCGTGAAAGAAGTCAACCTGCTCGGGCAGAACGTCAACGCTTATCGAGCCACTGATCATAACGGCGACGATGTCGACTTCGCAGACCTGCTGCATCTGGTCAACCTGGTGCCCGGCATTGAGCGCATTCGGTATACCACGTCCCATCCGGTAGAGTTCTCGGACGCCCTGATTCAGTGTTACGCCGACATTCCGGCTCTGGTGGATCACCTTCATCTGCCCGTACAAAGCGGGTCGGACAAAATACTGATGGCGATGAAGCGCGGTCATACCGCGCTGGAGTACAAAGCCAAGATCCGCGCACTGCGACGGATTCGGCCGAACATTTCACTGTCTTCCGACTTCATAATCGGTTTCCCCGGCGAGACGGAACAGGATTTTCGGGACACCATGAAACTCATTGATGAGGTGGGTTTCGACAGTTCTTTCAGCTTTATTTACAGCGCACGTCCGGGCACCCCCGCCTCTGACCTTGCCGACGACACGTCCATGGACATCAAAAAGCAAAGGCTCCAGATTCTGCAGGGCCGTATCGCGCAACAGGCTGCCGGGATCGCCAACCAAATGGTCGCCACTGAGCAGCGTATTCTGGTGACGGGCATCTCCAAAAAAGACCCGGGCCAACTCGCGGGTCGCACTGAAAACAACCGGGTGGTCAACTTCAGCAGCAGCGACCGCGGCCTTGTCGGCCAGTTCGCGCAGGTGAAAATCGTTGAAGCACTGCCAAACTCGCTTCGCGGCGTGCTGGAGTAGTGCTGGATTCGTGCTGTTATAGCGCTACTGATCACCCAATTGAGTAGTTGACTCCGGGAGCGAGGCCTGTATCTTCACCCTCCCACGGTGAAAAGAGCGACCAAACAGGCGTTGGATACAGTGAGCGCAGCCCCCGATCCCGGTGACGAACCGGAATCGGCACAACAACTCAGCGTTACCCTTGAACCCAATGATGCCCGTCACCTGGCCATACTCTGTGGGCAGCTGGATGCACACCTCCGCCAGATTGAAGAACGGTTGGGGGTGGTCATACGCAACCGTAGCAACCACTTTACCGTAACAGGGAACCCAGAGGACGCAGCGGCCACCGTCGCGTTGCTTGAGAACCTGTATGAAGAGGCGTGCCGAGGCATTGGCCTCAGCCCTGAAGCGGTTCACCTGCACCTGCAACAATCCGAACTGGAACATCTCACAACCCGCCCCGACACGGTGCCAGGCAACGATGTCGAGCCCATTACCGTTATCCGCACCAAGCGCACGTCGATCAAACCCCGGGGTAAGAACCAGCAGGGCTATGTCAGGGCCATCCAACGCCATGACATCAATTTTGGTATTGGCCCTGCAGGGACTGGAAAAACCTATCTTGGCGTCGCCTGTGCGGTTCAGGCCCTGCTCGATGAGCAGGTCCGCCGAATCCTGCTGGTGCGGCCCGCCGTTGAAGCCGGTGAGCGGTTGGGGTTTCTCCCGGGTGACCTGAGCCAGAAAGTTGATCCTTACCTGCGCCCGCTCTACGACGCCCTATATGAAATGCTCGGCTTTGAAACAGTTACCAAATACATTGAGCGCAATATCATCGAGGTTGCACCGCTTGCTTTTATGCGCGGGCGCACCCTGAACAACGCATTTATCATCCTTGATGAGGCCCAGAATACAACGCGGGAACAGATGAAAATGTTCCTCACGCGGATAGGCTTTGGCTCGACGGCCGTGATTACCGGGGATGCCACCCAAATCGACCTGCCCCGGGGACAGCAATCGGGGCTGACCCATGCCACCCAGGTGCTGGAAGGGGTTGAGGGCATCACCTTTACCTGGTTCGCCAATAAAGACGTGGTCCGACACCCCCTGGTGCAACGCGTGGTCTCAGCCTATGACGAGTATGAAGCGCGCAGTCCACGGCTGGAGCGCCGCGAGCCTTGAGCGCACAACTGCACATCGAGCGCGGCGTTGGCCTTGAGGCACCGGATGACGAAAGCTTCAGGCTGTGGGTAAGCGCAACCTGTGAATTTCTGGATCTGAAGCTGCCGGACGCGCCCGAACTGAGCCTGAGAATCAGCGACACCCCTGAAATGACGCAGCTTAACCAGCGGTTTCGGGATCGCAGCGGCCCCACCAACGTGCTCTCGTTCCCTGCCGAACTACCCGACGATATTGAATGCGCCCTGTTGGGCGACATTGTCATCTGCGCTCCATTGGTCCAGAAGGAAGCTCGGGAACAGGGAAAGACAAGCCAGTGCCACTGGGCCCACCTGACGATTCACGGCGTGTTGCACCTGCTGGGCTATGACCACCAGGACGACGACACCGCGCAGGTCATGGAAAACCTGGAGATCCAGATTTTGGAGCAGCTTGGCTTCCCTGACCCCTATATCCCTCGGGAACCCGCAGCATCGAGACTGGCCCTGTGAACGACATCCAAAGCAATGACGCAGATGAGCGCACCTGGCTGGAAAGGCTGACCCACTTTCTATCGGGCACACCGCAAAACCGAGCTGATTTGAAAGGGCTTCTGGACCTTGCGGTTGGGAATGAATTGATTGACGACGATGCCAAGACCATTATGGAAGGCGCGCTGTCAGTCAGTGACATGCAGGTCAGGGACATTATGATCCCGAGAGCCCAGATGACGGTGATTAAGGTCGATGCAGACCTGGAGGAGGCCCTGCCGCAGATTATCCATGCGGCGCATTCGCGCTTCCCGGTTATCGATGACAACCTCGACAATGTGGTGGGCATCCTGCTGGCCAAGGATCTCCTACCGCTGATTCTCCAGCGCACCGACAACTTCGACCTGCGCCAACTGTTACGGCCCGCCGTTGTTGTTCCCGAAAGCAAGCGACTCAACGTATTGCTCAGGGAATTCAGGCAGAACCGCAATCACATGGCCATTGTGATTGATGAGTACGGCGGCGTGGCGGGACTGGTAACCATTGAAGACGTATTGGAAGAAATTGTTGGTGAGATTGAGGACGAAACCGACATAGATGAAGGGCGGGATATTCGGCGCATCAGTCCCAAAGATTTTTTTGTGAAGGCGCAGACACCCATCGACGATTTCAATGAACACTTCGGCGTCAACTTCAGTGATGGCGAGTTCGACACGATTGGTGGCCTGGTCGTCAACGCCTTTGGCCACGTTCCCACCCGCAACGAGACGACGTATCTGGAGCGATTTGAGTTCAAGGTCGTCAATGCGGACCAGCGTCGCCTGATCAGCCTCCGCGTCACGCCACCATCCGCTGCTGACGACTGAAAGCGATGCGCCCACGCAGCCTTGCCCTGCAACGCTGGTTGATACCTCTTATCGCAGGCGCTCTCTTTGCGCCGGGCCTCGCGCCTCTGTCGATTTGGCCCGCAGCCCTGTGCAGTGTTGTGCTGTTTCTGTATGCACTGCACCGGGGGGGGCAAGGCGCCCCTTTTATGACCGGCTGGCTGTATGGCGCCGGATTTTTCGGTGCCGGCGCCTCCTGGGTGTACGTGAGCATCAACGTCTACGGACACGCCCCTCCCCCGCTGGCGGCGCTGCTCACCGGGCTGTTCTGTCTCGGTCTCGCCATTTTAACGGGGCTTCAGGCCAGCCTTTATATGCGAATTGCTGGTGTGGGCCGACCACCCAAAATCGCGCTCTTCACCGCCCTTTGGGTGTTGTTTGAATGGCTCCGGAGCTGGCTGCTGACAGGCTTCCCCTGGCTATACGCCGGCTATGCCACCCTCGATACGCCCGCTGCCGGTTGGGCACCCTATGTGGGGGTCTTTGGGCAGAGCTTTATTGTCGTGGCGCTCGCCGGGTGCCTGGCCAGCGCGATTCTGGCGAGCGCTGAACAGCGGCCAAAACGGGCGCTGGGTACAGGTGTATGGGTACTCGTCGCCGCCTTGGGTATGCCCGCAGGCACGATTGACTGGACTAAGCCCACGGGGAAGCCCATCGCCATTACGGTTTACCAACCCGACATTCCGCTGGAACAGAAATGGAACCCCCGTTATTTCACCCGCATTCTGCAGCAATACGAGACCGTCACGCTGCCTGTCTTGGGTAGCAGTGACCTCGTCCTCTGGCCCGAATCAGCATTACCGGCCTACCGTGACAACATCGAGCCCTATCTCGACCGACTTTCAGACGCCGCCGCAACGCAGGGCGTCACACTGGTCACGGGCATTCCCACGCGCAACAGCGACGGACGATACAACAGCATCATCGCCCTCGGCAGCGGCTCGGGGGAATACCACAAGCAAAAGCTGGTGCCCTTTGGCGAGTACGTGCCACTGGAGCACTGGCTGCGAGGCCTGATCCGGTTTTTTGACCTGCCCATGTCCAACTTTACGGCGGGCCCAGCGGTGCCTCCCATACTGGCCGCGGGCAAGCTGAACCTGGCTACCTTCATCTGCTACGAGGTGGTCTATCCCGATTTTGTATGGCGGGGTGCCAAAACTTCCAATCTCATCATCACCGTCAGTAATGACAGCTGGTTCGGTCGCTCAGCCGGCCCCCTGCAGCATTTACAGATGGCTCGTTTTCGGGCGCTGGAAACTGGCCGGCCGGTGGTGCGGGGCACCAATAACGGGGTATCCGCCATCATAGACGGGCGCGGGTTGATCACGGCCAGCGCGCCCCAGTTCTCGGAACAACTGATTGTCGGTGAAGCACAGCCGAGAACCGGCCTGACCCCCGTAATGCACTGGGGTAGCGCGCCGGTACTTCTACTGAGCGCACTTTGGGTCGCATTTGCCGCCTATCGCAGGGCGCGCTGACCCCCTCTCACCCGCTCTGGCTGGTACACTTCGTCCTGAACAAGCAGTGCCCGCCGATCCCCGGATCGGGCCAGTACACAGAGCCCCTATGAATCAGGAATACAGCCCCGAGCAAATCGAGCTCGATGCCCAGGCCCAGTGGGCCAAAGAGGATGTCTACGAGGCGTCCGCCGACGGCACCCGGGAAAAATTTTATTGCCTTGCCATGTTTCCCTATCCCAGTGGCAAGCTGCACATGGGCCATGTCCGAAACTACACGATCGCCGATGTCATCGCGCGCTACCAGCGCATGCTGGGCAAGAACGTCCTGCAACCCATGGGATGGGACGCCTTTGGCCTACCCGCAGAAAACGCGGCCATCGCCAACAAAGTGCCCCCGGCGGACTGGACGCTGGCCAACATTGCGGAGATGCGAAAGCAGTTGTCGCGCCTGGGCTTCGCCTACGACTGGAATCGTGAGGTCACGACGTGCCAGGCGGATTACTACCGCTGGGAGCAGTGGTTCTTTACGCGCCTCATGGAGCGCGGGCTGGCCTACAAGAAACAGGCTGACGTCAACTGGTGCGAGAATGACCAGACCGTGCTGGCCAATGAGCAGGTCGTGGATGGCAAATGCTGGCGCTGTGACAATCCTGTAGAGCGCAGGGCAATCAACCAGTGGTTTATTCGCATCACCGCCTATGCCCAGGAGCTTCTCGACGACCTCGATACGCTGGATCAATGGCCTGAGCAGGTCGTTGCCATGCAACGTAACTGGATAGGGCGCTCAGAGGGCGCAACCGTCTGCTTTCCCCGTGACGGTGGCGAAGCCATAGAGGTCTACACCACGCGTCCCGATACCTTGATGGGCGCGACCTACCTCGCCGTCGCCCCCCAGCATCCCCTTGCCGGGGAAGCAGCAGAGAACAACGACGCCCTCGCTCGCTTCATTGAAGAACTCGGCCACATCAAGGTCGCAGAAGCCGACATGGCTACGCTGGAAAAACAGGGCATGGCGACCGGCCTGACGGTGAACCACCCTCTAACCGGCGCACCACTTCCCGTCTGGGTCGCGAACTTTGTGCTGATAGGGTATGGCTCGGGTGCTGTGATGTCTGTACCCGGCCACGATCAGCGCGACTGGGAGTTTGCCACGAAATACGGGCTGCCTATTATCCAGGTCATTGCCGGCACCGAGGAACAGCCGGCCGACGTGGGCGAGTGCGCATACACCGAAAAAGGGTGCCTGATAAATTCCGGGGAATTTGACGGACTTGGCTTCGCGGAAGCCTTTGATGCCATCGTCGCGCAACTGCATGAGAAAGGCCTTGGGGAAGTATCCGTCAACTTCCGGCTGCGGGACTGGGGAGTATCCCGACAGCGCTACTGGGGCGCGCCGATTCCCGTGATCAACTGCACCAACTGTGGCGCTGTGCCGGTGCCAGCCGATGACCTTCCCGTGGTGCTGCCTACCGATGTGGCTCTGGCAGGTGTGGGCTCGCCGCTGACAAGTCTCGATTCCTTCCTGAATGTGGACTGCCCCCAATGCGGGCGGGCTGCCAAGCGGGAGACCGATACCTTCGATACGTTTATGGAATCCTCCTGGTACTACGCCCGCTATGCCAGTTCCGGTAACGACCGGGCGATGTTGGATGACGAAGCGAATTACTGGCTGGAAGTCGACCAGTATGTCGGCGGTATTGAGCACGCCATACTGCACCTGCTGTACGCGCGCTTTTTTCACAAGCTGATGCGGGATGAAGGCCTGGTCAATTCCAGTGAGCCATTCCGCCGACTGCTGACCCAGGGTATGGTTCTGAAAGATGGTGCCAAGATGTCCAAGTCCAGGGGCAACACCGTTGATCCCCAGGAGCTGATTGATCGCTACGGCGCCGACACGGTTCGCCTGTTCAGTATGTTTGCGGCTCCGCCCGAGCAGAGCCTCGAATGGTCTGATTCCGGTGTCGAAGGAGCCAACCGCTTTCTGCGGCGCCTATGGCGCCTGGTTTCAGAGCACGTGGACCGGGGCAGTGCACCCCCGCTTGATCCGGCCAACCTCAGCCAGGCGGAGAAAGATCTTCGTAGAAAAACCCATGAGACCATTGCCAAGGTGGGGGATGATTACGGACGTCGCCAAACCTTCAATACCGCGATCGCCGCCGTGATGGAGCTCTGCAATGAAGTCGCCAAGCTCAAGAGCACTGAGGACACAGCCCGCGCCGTGGTTCAGGAAGCTCTGGAGGCTGCATTGCTACTCCTGTGCCCGATAGTGCCTCATGTGACGGAGTATCTATGGCGAACCCTGAGGGACAGCGAGATTCTCGAAGCCGCCTGGCCGACTGTAGATGAAGCCGCCCTGGGCCGGGATGAACTCGAGATCGTTGTACAGGTCAACGGAAAGGTTCGCGCCAAGATTAATGTACCTGCAGAGGCCAGCAATGAGGCTATCGAGGCCAGCGCCATGGCCCAGGAAAATGTAACGCGATTTATCGAGGGCAAGACCGTGCGGAAAGTTATCGTCGTTCCAGGCCGGCTGGTCAACGTTGTGGCCAATTGATGACTCACCAGCTACCTGCAAAAAGCATCGGCACAACCACTGCGAGCCTGATCGTGCTGCTGTGTCTTGTATTGGCGGGATGTGGCTTTCAGCTCAAGGGGGCGGGTAACGCATCATCCCAGACACTGACTGATGTGCCCGTAGCCCTCGTCAGTAGCCAGCCCCGTGGCGAGCTGACAGCCGCAGTCGCCAACCAGCTCCGCCTGGAAGGAGCACTGCCCGGGACAGGCGCCGGCGATGAGCTGGCACTAAGGCTGGGGGAAGAACGCTTCCAACAACGGAACCTGTCGCTGACAGCCCAGGCGCGTTCGGCTGAAGTGGAACTGACCATGACCGTCGCGATCACCCTGCGCCGTGGCGACAGTGATCTCATTCCCACATCGGACGCCCAGGTGGTTCGGCAGTTCCTTAACGACCCCCGTAATGTCGTGGGCAAGACCGAAGAGCTGAGGCTGCTGCGGGAAGAAATGCGCCGGGATCTCGCCGCCCAGATTACTCGACGCATTGCCCACAGCCTGAACAACTGAATGCCAGTCAAACCCGATCAACTGACACACCAACTCAATCGCGGGCTGCAACGCTGCTATCTGATTTACGGGGAGGAAACACTCATCGTAGAGGAGTGTGCCGATGCCGTGCGCGGCGCGGCCAGATCGGGGGGATGCGCAGAGCGGGAGATCATAGAAATTGGCGCGACCGGCGATTGGCAACAGCTGCTGCAAAGCGCCGGATCAATGTCGCTGTTTGCGGACCGCAAACTCATTGAAATCCGGCTGCCGTCGGGTAAGCCGGGCACAGAGGGCAGCAAGGCTATTCAGGAATACCTGTCCATCGACAGCGAAGACGTGTTGCTCATTATCGCGGGAAAAATCGATAAACCCTCGCAGCGGGCGAAATGGTTCGTCCGGCTTGATCAGGAGGGTGTGGTCGTGCCCGTGTGGCCGGTCGGGCGCCGGGATCTTCCGGGGTTTCTCCAACAGCGCCTGAAAGCGGCGGGGCTTACGGCAGACCGGGAGGCGGTACAACTATTGGCGGATCGGGTGGAGGGCAATCTTCTCGCGGCCGTACAGGAAGTCGACAAACTCAAACTGCTGGCTGACTCGGAGCGCGTGACCGTCGAGACAGTGCTGGATAGTGTGCTGGCGAACGCCCGCTACAATCCCTTCGGGCTGGCAGATGCAGCGCTTTCCGGGGACGCCGGTTCGGCACTCAGAACGCTGCGTGGACTTGAGGCGGAGTCGACGCAACCCCCGGTCATACTTTGGGCGTTGGCGAGGGATATCTCCCTGCTGGAACAGCTCAGTGCAGACTGCGCCGCCGGCACAGGCCTGTCACGCGCCATGAATAACAGGGGGGTGTGGCGTAATCGTATGTCACTCGTACAGGGCGCCTTTAACCGGCAGACCCCGGCGAGCATCAGGCGGCTGCAACACCTCGCCTTTCGCACCGACAGCGCGATCAAGGGCTTTGAAAAAGGAAGCCCCTGGGATCTGCTCGATCAGTTGGTGGTCCTCCTGGCCCTGGGGCCGATACACCACCTTGAAAACAGAGCCGGGTGACGCCCGGGCAACACCGGCCATTCCCCTTAGCTAGAGTAATACCCCAGCCTGGCGATGTGGCCGGCGACAGCTTCAGGCCTCCGACAACCAGGAGCGGCGGGTATAAAGCAGCAGCGCCAGACCGATACCGACACCGCCGGCCACTGAGAAGACCGGGGTATAACCCAGCACATCGGTAAGGGCCCCCAGTAACGCAGAGCCGACAGCGGGTGCACCCATAGCCATCAGTGTCCAAAGACTGAGGACGCGACCCCGATAGTCTTCCAGCAGGCATAGCTGGGTCATGGTCTGGCAGCCGGTACCGGCAATGGTTGTCACCAGACTCAACATAACGATGAAGAAACTGAGCCGGTACAACGTGTTGCCAAGTGAGAGGCACAACATCAGCAGGGCTGCCGTCCCCACCGCGAGGGCCACCAACGTCAGCAAATGTGCGGTATCCGCCCGCTGCCGGGACAGTATCAGACCGCCGGCGATTGATCCCACGCCTGCGCTGGCGGTCAGGGTAGCCAATTCACTGGAACCGCCACCCAGGAAGCCACCGGCAAAGGCCGGCAACAATTCAACGATGGTGCGACCCAACAGGCCATTCAACACGGTAAAGGCAAAGATCAGCTGGATACTGCGCTCACGGCGCACATAGCCAAGACCTGCCCTGAACTGCGTCAGGAAGGGCTCACGGGGTCGGGGTTCGCGAACACCGATCCCATTGAGGCGGCCCAGAATGACAGCGGCACAAATGAACATGACCCCCGACAAGGCGAAAGTCGCAGCCGGACCGGTTGTGCTGATAAGTGCAGCGCCCAATGCCGGCCCCAGAATTCGCGCGACATTGAAGGTCGTCGCGGATAGGCCCACAGCGCTGGGAAGCGCACCCCGTTCAACCAACAGTGGGATCAGGGCCAGTCGCATGGGGCTGTGACCCGAAGTCGCCACACCGAGGGCGAGCGCCAGAGCCCCCAACACCGGCAAACCGAAACTGTCGAACCCGAGCGCAAGCGCCCCACCCAGCGCAATCAGGGCATGCACCGCCATGGAAATAACGAGACCATGACGTGGATTCACCCGATCAGACAGAATGCCGAACCAGGGTGAAAGAACCAGCGCCGGACCCAGCATCAGTGCGGCGGTAATGCCTACCCACGTGGCCGATGCTGTGAGATCCCAAGCGCTCCAGCCCAGAAGAAAACGCAGCATCCATGCGCCCAGACTGGAGAACCAGCTGGCGGGAAAATAACGGCGAAAGGCCGTCTCACCAAGCGCTGACCGCCTGACCTGTCGCTTTTCACGACGCTCCAAAAAAGCACCCCTTGATTTTAAAGCCTCACAGGATTACTGTTTATTTATACAGTATTTTTTACGGGCCCCGATACAGGCCCTGAGTAACAGCGGAGTCCACCATGGCTGATCCACTTGAACACATCATCAATCGCTCCGATACATGGCGCGGCATGGACACCGGCGGTAACGTCTTTGCCATGCGCTCATCAGCCAATAGTGACTGGCATGGTGTAGACGCACTACCCACCGGGTTTGCCGAGCTCAATCGCCAAATAGCGCTGGGAGGCTGGCCCCTGCGCGGCGGCATAGAAGTGCTGGGCAATGACAATGATGCCCACTCCATGGGTCTCTTCCTGCCCACCATGATAGCTCTCAGCGAGCAAAAACGCTGGCAAGCATTTATCGCGCCACCCCATATACCCTATGCACCCCTGCTTAACGCCCGGGGCGTAGCGACCGAACAGATCCTGATGGTGCACCCCGGGGATCGTGAGGAACGTCTCTGGGCGACAGAACAGGCCCTCCGCAGTACAACCTGCAGCGTAGTTTTCAGTTGGCTGGGTACAGGCGAATACCGTTATGCCGAATTACGTAAGCTACAACTGGCTGCAGCAGAAAACGATACCCTTGCCATCCTGTTCAGATCCGGCAACGCAGTAGGACAGCACACGCCCTTCAGCCTGCGTCTCGGCATCGGCCCCCACCGCACAGTGGATATAATCAAGCAGCGCGGCGGTAAACCCTCAAGCCGTATCGCTCTGCCTCCCGAAGAAGACCTGGACAATAAGCCGCAGCCCTGGCAGCTACCCGGCGAGGTCATCCGAACCCGTACCGGTCAAATACTGACACCCGTTGCCTGAGTATTAAGCATAATCGAGGGTCACCATGACGGTCTGTAAACAGGAGGCTAAACTGTCCACCTGCATTTACCAGACGCCGTTATGGAGTTGCCCATGGAACCCTTTCCACACCACTACACCGTCATCGCAAAAGGCACGACCACAAACAGCCACGTCAACGTCAGCAGTGCTGGCCTATCTGATATCAAAACCGATGTTCCCGTGGAGTTCGGGGGCCCAGGCGATCAGTGGAGCCCCGAATCCCTGCTTATGGCAGCCGTGGCTGACTGTTTCGTACTGACCTTCCGGGCCATTGCCCAGGCCTCAAAGTTGCAGTGGGACCAGGTTCGTTGCGAAGCAACAGGCACCCTGGACCGCATTGATCGAAAGCCCCAGTTCACAGCTGTCCAACTGCATATTGCGCTGGATGCAACCGGTGATACCAACGAAGAAAGAGTGCAACGTATTTTGGACAAGGCAGAGGAAGGCTGCCTGATCACGAATTCACTGGGTGCCCCTGTATCCATGACCACCGACATCAAATTTAACTGATGTCACTGGACAACTGGCTGAGTGAGTGGGGTGTCACCCTTGGTGTCGCAATACTTATGGCATTCATGGTGTTTATCGTCTGGGACCTGGCCCGCAGCAACAAGGCCGGTCGCTACGGCACCTTTATCTTATTCATCGCCCTCGCAATGGGTTTGCTGGGCTTCATCATTAAAGGCGCAATCCAGTACCTGATGGAGGGCAACGGATTCTGAAAAGCGCATGGCGTCGAGCTGGATACCTCCCGTCATGTCAGGTTGCCCAGCGTCCATGGATAATGGACTGCCCTCGGGGCGCCTCGACCCTGGCATTTGTACTATTCGGGGTAATTCTGACTACGCCAACCTGAACGGCGGTGCCATGAGCCCATGCCTACCCCGTGTACGGAGGCTGTAGACAACCTCTATAATACTGTATATATAAACAGTATTATGCTCCGATGTCCCTTTGGCTCTGTCTTCACTTCCCCCGAATTCCCCTGGAGTGCCTGTCCCATCGACAGGAGCATCCGGCCATTGTCATCGAGCGCCAGCGCGTCACTGTGGCCAATGATGTAGCGTTGGCTGCAGGCGTAAAACCCGAACAGAGCAGTGCGACCGTAAGGGCGCTGGTGGATTCCCCCGATCTCCAGATTTTTGAGCGCAACCACGCCCAGGAAGCCAGAGCCCTGGCGCAACTGGAATGCTGGGCCTATAGCATTACCCCAACCCTTGAACGCTGGCAGGAAACGGGCCTCCAGCTGGAAATCGGCCGATGCCTCAAACTGCACGGTGGACTCGAAAAACTGCTGGGAGATGTACAGGCCTATCTACTCCAGCGCGGCTTCACAGCTAAAGCCGGACTCGCGCCCAATCGCCTGGCTGCTGAATTACTGGGTTACTGGGAGGACGATCCTCTAATGGGGGTCTATCAGGATCTGCGGCAACGAATGACGGATATCCCTCTGACGCTCCTACACAAGGCGCTGGGAGGAGAATTCTCTGATGCCCTGGCCAGCCTTGGAAAAGCCGGTATTGGAACGCTGGGGGAACTAATCGAAATGCCCTCCAGTGCCCTGGGGCGTCGCTGTGGCCCGACATTTCAAAACTGGATAGGGAAGGTCATCGCAAGCCACGATACCGCCGCGCGAGACTTCCAACCACCCCATCATTTCCATGACCGCCTGTGGTTTGGTTTTGAAATACGCAACCAGGTTGAATTACATCCTGCCATGCAGAAGTTGCTGCAGGCGCTAACCCGTTTCAGTCGCACGGCACAACACCAGCCGAGCCATATCGAATGGCAAATGCTGCGTCTTCACGGTAATACTGAAGCGTTTGAAGTCCGTAGCAGTGAAGCACACGACGACCCCGAACTCTGGTTTGAATTGTCACGCCTCAACCTGGAGCAACGCACCCTCGGTGCCGATATAGAAGGACTGGCACTTCACGTGCACCAATTCCACTCCCGACAGGCGGCCGTCAGTGATCTCTTTGGTGATACCCATAACCGCGAACCACTTCATAGCCTGGTGGATCGCCTGAGATCACGACTGGGGCTACAGGCGGTCAACACGATTGCCCTGCGCGAGGCGCATTTACCCGAATACAGCCAGTATCTGAGTCAGGACACGGTATCGCTACAGCTCCCTCTTACCGGTCAGGCGCAACGCCCCTTTTGGCTGTTTAGCGAACCTCACCCCGTGCGGCTTGAGAATAACGTATTGCATTGGAACGGTCCGCTAGTGCTTCTTCTGGGCCCTGAACGCCTTGAGGATAACTGGTGGCAGCAGCCTGCAAGTCGCGACTATTACGTCGCCCAAACGGCTGCAGGACAACCTATTTGGCTTTTTCAGGACCGTTACAGTAAGCAATGGTATGTACAGGGCATCCTCCCCTGAGCTTCCCCTTACGTGCTGCCCTCCCGGCCTATCACCCGTTCTGGCAAATATTTCACATAAATGACATTTTGATGACGCATAGGTGACAGAAAGATGACAGCTATGTTACACCTATGTTTCATTGCTAAGGGCAGCATTAAATCCTGTCTTTAAGCAACAAAGATGCTGGTTGTACCAGCTCGCTGTGAAGCGATAGACGCGCTGTGAAGCGCAAGATGAGGAAGCAAATCGATGAAAATACCAACCATTGTGGCCCTTGCGGCCCTCATAAGTGCTCCAACACACGCTACGAATACAGTACCACTTAATTATATCGATAGCGTCGACGTGACCCAGTATGGGGTTGCCATGACAGCGACCACTCAGACCTGGCTGGTGACACACGGTTGCGACCTGCCCCTGGGCAACGAGTCAAAAATTACCGTTCGCCCTGCGCACAAAACGGCGATGATGCCCCACCGCATGAATCGACTCGGCCAGTGGGACTCCCTGGTCATTACTGTCGACGGACAGGCTCAAACCTGTGCGGTTGATTCTATTCGCAGGATAGAGGAAGGCTTAGTCATTAAATGAGCCTACAGTGTGGCTGCCCGCTAATCACCCAGCCCGCATCGGGAATGGGCAGCCCTTTCTGGTCAATACAACCAAATCAAATCTTCAGTGACAAAACCAAGCGATTGAGCGCGACTGATGAACGCTTCGCGGAGTTCCTCACTGACACCGGGCTCCCGGGACAGAAGCCATAAATAGTCAGTGTTATAGCCAGCGACAAAGGCATACTGATAATCGGGGTCCAGTTCGAACACGATATAGCTGCCGTAAAACGGACCAAAGAAGGATACTTTCAGGTGCGCTGTCGTCTCGGCTCCGACAAACTTGGCATGCCCCTCCGCTACTTTCCGCTCGCCAGTGTCCACGTCCGTGCCGCTGTTCAGGACCCGAACTGCGCCATCCTCACGCAGCGAATACTCGGCCGTGATCTCAACAAGATCACGCTCGAAGCTGTGGTCGAGCCGAGCAACTTCATACCATTTGCCCAGGTAACGTGACTTATCAAAGCCCGTTACAGGCTCGACACCATCAGGCAAGCCCGTGCAAGCGGATAGCGCACTGACCATGACCAGGCCCCACATCAGGCACTTCAAACTATTTCGAATCAAATTCATGGTATTAGCCTCGCAGCACTCTTAATTCACAGCGATGAGTCAAACTCGCACTGGGGGCCACTGTAACGCCTGAAGAGACCACAGCGAAAGGTGCCTCCGATCCGACGGCGCTGCGGGTGAGCGCAAAAAAGCAGGCGTGGAGTGATTCTGAAGCCAAGACTTAATACTGTATAAATATACAGTATAATGGGCCGATGCCGTACGCCGAACTTCACTGCCTGAGTAACTACAGCTTTCTCCGTGGCGCCTCCCATCCCGAGGAACTCGTGGAGCGAGCCGCTGCCCGCGGCTATTCCGCGCTGGCCATCACCGATGAGTGCTCTCTCGCCGGAGTGGTCAAAGCGCATGTGGCAGCGAAACAATACGGGATCAAATTGATCATTGGCAGCGAATTCAACCTTGTCGAAGGCATTCGACTCATTGCACTGGCACCCACTCGAGATGCCTATGCTGAACTGTCAGGCTTAATCAGCCGATCACGACGCCGCAGTCCCAAAGGGGAGTACACCACCCGATTGCGGGATGTCATTTTTCATCTCAAGCGTTGTCTCATCATTTGGTTGCCCGGCGACTCGAACCATGAAATGGGGACGGGGCAGCAACTGGCACGGCTTTGTAAGGATCGCATCTGGATTGGTAGCAGCCGCCTTCTTGGCAATGATGAAATACGGCGCTTTCGGCAACGCTGGGACTTGGCGCAGAAGCTGAATCTGCCCCTGGTCGCCTGTGGCGATGTGCGCATGCACTGCGCATCGCGTAAACGGCTTCATGATGTCCTGACAGCACTACACCACAACACGACGGTCAGTAGGCTGGGCTTGCGAAGACTGGCCAATAGCCAGCAACACCTGCGCAGCCTGGAAAAGCTACTGCCGCTCTATCCACCCTCGTTGATCGGTGAAACCCTGCGCATCAGCCAACAATGCCATTTCAGCCTGGATGAGTTGCGCTACGAGTACCCTGAGGAGGTCATACCCAGCGGTCAGGATGCCAATACCTACCTCAGAGAACAGGTTGCCCTGGGGGCTGCCCAGCGTTGGCCTCGGGGCGTACCTGACACCGTCCAGGGCCGCATACAGCATGAACTGACACTGATCTCCGAACTCAGTTACGAGTATTACTTCCTGACGGTATACGACATTGTTCGTTTTGCAAGGGAGCGAAATATTCTGTGTCAGGGTCGCGGCTCCGCAGCGAATTCGGTTGTTTGTTACTGCCTGCACATCACCGAAGTCAATCCCGAACAGGTCAACCTGCTGTTTGAACGCTTCATCTCACGTGAGCGCGATGAGCCCCCGGATATCGATGTGGATTTCGAGCATGAGCGGCGTGAAGAAGTCATTCAGTACATTTACAACAAATACACCCGCAGACGGGCCGCACTGGCGGCAACCGTCATCACTTATCGTTCGCGAAGTGCCGTCCGGGACGTGGGTAAGGCACTCGGCCTTGATACGGCGCTGGTGGAAGATCTTGCCAAGTCTTTGGCCTGGTGGAACCGCGAGAAAGAGCTCAGGCAGCGTTTTGAACAGCAAGGTGTGGGCATCCCCGGGCAACAGGCCCGACTCTTTCTCGATCTCGTACAGGAAATACTCGGGTTCCCACGCCATCTTTCCCAACACGTGGGCGGATTCGTTATCAGCCGTGGCCCCCTGTCAAACCTGGTACCCGTTGAAAATGCCAGCATGGAAGACAGAACCGTTATTCAGTGGGATAAGGAAGATATTGAAGCGCTCGGGCTGCTGAAGGTTGATGTTCTCGCCCTGGGTATGCTGTCGGCCATACGCAAAACCCTCGCTCTGGTACACAGGGACAACCCGCATATAAAGCACCTGCAGGACATACCCCGTGAAGACCAGGCCACCTACCAGATGCTGCAACGCGCCGACTCCCTGGGCGTGTTTCAGATCGAATCCCGCGCCCAGATGTCAATGCTGCCCCGCCTCAAACCGGCTTGCTTTTATGATCTTGTCATCGAGATCGCCATTGTTCGTCCGGGACCTATCCAGGGTGACATGGTGCACCCCTACCTGCGTCGCAAGCACGGCTTGGAAGCTGTTACCTACCCCAGTGAAGCCATCAAGTCTGTATTGGAGCCCACACTGGGCGTCCCTATTTTTCAGGAACAGGTCATCCGTCTGGCGATGGTTGCAGCGGGTTTTACCGGCGGTGAAGCGGATGCACTACGGCGGGCGATTACCAATTGGGGGCGCAACAGCAAACTGCTTACCTTCGAAAAAAAGCTTAAGGAAGGCATGCGGGGCCGGGGTTACAGCGCAGATTTCGCCGATCGGCTGTTTGACCAGATAAAAGGCTTCGGTGGCTACGGATTCCCAGAATCCCACTCCGCCAGCTTTGCGCTGCTGGCCTATATTTCTGCGTGGCTGAAATGCCATCACCCGGCCGCTTTTTATGTTGGCTTACTCAACAGCCAGCCCATGGGCTTTTATACGCCGTCACAACTGATACAGGACGCCAGCCGGCACGGTGTTCCGATACTGCCGGTCGACGTCAATCAAAGTGAATGGAATCACCAACTGCTCACCGGCGCCAATCAAAGGCAGGCCCCTATCGGTCTGGGATTACGCCTAATTAAAGGGCTTAGTGAAAGCGCCGGATCGCGAATTGCAGATGCCAAACGGCAAAAATCGTTCAGAAGTATCAGTGACCTCCGACACAGGGCACAACTGGACAAGGGGGACATGGAGGCATTGGCAAGCGCCGACGCCCTTAACAGCCTCAGCGGCCACCGGCACCAGTCACAGTGGCAGGTCATGGCCCTGCAGCCACCAAGCCCGCTGCTACGCAATACACCCTATGAAAGCGAATCCAGAGGCCTCGATGATGGCATCGACCTGCCTGAACCCTCGGTAGCAGAGAATGTTATGGCGGACTACCAGAGTATGGGGCTCACGTTGCGCGAACATCCACTGGCGCTATTACGTCATCAGGAGCCCTTCCGCCAGTGCAGGCGCCATAGTGATCTGGCCGCACTGGGGAATAATCGTTTTGTTCGTATTGCAGGAATTGTTACCTGCAGACAGCGCCCGGGGACGGCTTCAGGGGTCGTCTTCCTTACCCTTGAGGATGAGACCGGCAACCACAACGTCGTGGTGTGGCCCAAAGTACAGGAGAATTTTCGTCAGGCTTTGATGACGGCGCAACTACTGCTCGTTAAAGGCACTCTTGAATGCCGTGATGGCGTCATGCACGTTATTGCCGGCGCGCTGTTCGATCACAGTAAGGCCCTGGCAGAACTGCAGGTGAAATCAAGAGACTTTCACTGATCATCATGGCAGCTGTAGCGTACAGGCAACGCATCACATTGACCGACAAGCTGAGCCTGTCAGGAGTCCCAAAAGGACGATGTGCCTATATTCCCAAATCCCAACCCCCTCGCAACAGTCCAACTTGGGTCCTCACCACAGATTGACCATCCACTAAGGTTGGACACGTTTTTATCTCATTGGGTTATGATCCCCGCGTAGTTTGTGTGGAACACTCATGGTCATCCCTGAAGACATCGACATACTTGTCATCGGTCAGTCCAGTGCGCTGGCCACCCGCATCAGCCGTATGATGGGGCGAGTGCTGTCGGGCCGCTACCAGCCCTGCGATGAAGCACGCGCTGGCGATTTCCTGCTCGCCAACCGATACAAGGTCTTGATCCTGGGTAATCCCAGTGGCTTTGAGCCCGGCTTTTTCGAATCAATACACCGACAGCAGCCCCAAGCCCGAGTGATTATGTTCGAGAGTGAATTCAGCATTAATGGTCCGCTGCTGGATGAGCAGGCAAGCCGCCTCGACATGGACCTGCTATCCGTATTGCCCCTGCCCTGTCCGCCCCAACGCCTTGAAGCAGTGGTAGAGCGTCTGAACACTGCCTCACTTGAGAAATCGATAGATAGAGCCCCCATGTCTATCGATGAGGTCAGTTTGGCTGTCGACCAGGGAAAGATTACACCGTGGTACCAGCCTAAAGTGCGTCTATCAGACGGTCAGGTAGTGGGCTTTGAAGCATTGGCTCGATGGTTTGAAGCAGATGGGTCCATGCTGTCACCACAACTCTTCATCCCAGCGGCAGAAGATTCTGACGTCATTATTCCGCTGACGCGCAAGTTGATCTCTGACAGTCTGAAAGAGCTGGGTGACTGGCAAAGCCGGGGACTCAATCTCAAAGTATCCGTTAATGCGACAGCCGAAGTACTGGACTCGAGCAACTTCGTACCCTGGTTGGCTGACCTGCTCCGTCATCACCAACTGACACCCGAATCACTGATCATCGAAATCACCGAATCAAGGGTTGCGGGTAAAGCCAGCAACATTGTGGAAAACCTGACACAGCTGCGCCAACTGGGTGTCGGCATTTCAGTCGATGATTTTGGCACCGGCTACTCTTCATTGCTCCAGCTAAGCCGGATGCCCTGCACCGAACTCAAAATCGACCGCTCGTTTGTCTCAGGCGCCTCGGTGAGTTCGGAGCGCTCGGTCTTACTGCGCAATAGTGTCCGCATTGGCCACGGTCTGAACCTGAACGTGGTGGCTGAGGGGATTGAAACCCGCGCCGATTGGGAGGCGGCCGCCAAGGCCGCGGTGGACGAGGTTCAGGGCTGGTTCATCGGCAAAGCACAGCCAGCGGAACGAGTGGTGGCGTGGATTGAAGACTGGGACAGCCGCCGGTCAATGCTGACCCGGGACAGCCGTTCAGCTGTGAAAGAGCTGTCTGGGGCCGAGGCAGCCAGCACGGGATGGCTACGCCATTGGCCCTCTACCCCACAACTGGTTGTATTACTGGTGTTGATGGCCATCTCCGCAGGGCTGGCCCGCCTGATCTGAAGCTTCAATATCCTGACCGCTATGGGCATGACAAACCATAGTCAAGGGTCCAGCATGCGGGTGACCGGTTGACCGGCGATACCCGCGTACACAACCAAAATAACGGCGGGTTCAACCCCGACACTTGCACCGCCATGGGGTTCATTGACCAACTCGATCACAGCATCACCGGGATTAATCAATCGGCGCCCCCCGGAGGGTGTCCTGACTTCCAGTTGCCCCTGTAACAGCACTCCGGCCGTGGCCTGGGGATGAACGTGCATAGGCAGTGAAGCCCCGGGTTGAAGCGTCACGCGAACAACAGAGATTTCAGGCGTCCCGGAACCGTAGGGAGGCAGGGGCGCGCCATTCCAGGCGTTCTGGGACTTTACCAACTCCTCGACGGTCACCGACTGTAAAGCCCCCAGGGTATCGTCTCCCCAGGACGGCACTGCCAGTGCAAGCGCCAGCAAAATGAACGTTGACCAGACCGGTCGATCAGTAACTATCGTTGGCATACCGCCCCCTGCTTCCCTCTTGATACCGCCCTCTGGTGCACCGGGCCCGCCCGTCGATGGACCCTCGACAACCTTGTTCAGCAATCAATCTCGGATTGAACGCGGACTTCCAGCTCACCCTGCTCGCCCTCGCTCACCAGGAAATCTATGGGGCGACAGCACACCTGACAATCTTCAATGTAGTCCATGCCGATGTCTTCAGGATTCAGCAACACCGAAATGGGCTCGCCGCAATAGGGGCAGAAGACCCGTTTTTCCTGCAAGGCCCATTGCTCCATCCAAGAATCAGCTCGCCTTCCGCAGCTCAGGCTCTGCCCTGGCTGCCTCGCTGGCCGATTTCTCAAAGACAAGCGCACCGTCTTCCAGCGGCTCATCACGAAACATGCGTCGATCTTTGCGGAAGTTCTGTGGGTTCACCCAGGGGTGTTGATCGCCCTGCTTGGGAAAGAGATGCAGAACCCGCTGCATATACCCTGCAGAAAAATCATCGATCCACAGTCGCTTGGGCATGGTGTTCGCCAACTGCTCGGGAATGCGGGGTGTAAATTTTCGGTAGCCTTTTTCCTGCATGTGCTTGATCACACGGGTCGCCCAATGCGCGATGAGATCGGCTCGAAGTGTCCAGGAGGCATTGATGTAACCGAAGGTCTGAATCATGTTCGGGATGTTCGAACACATCATCCCTTTGTACGTCCACTCTTTGGAAAAATCGATGACATCGCCATCAATCGTAAACTGCGCGTCACCCAGAATCACAAGATTCAAACCCGTTGCCGACACAATGACATCGGCGTCCAGATGCTCCCCTGATTGCAGCATAATCCCGTCCGCATCGATGTGATCTATGTGATCCGTCACGACGTCCGCGCGACCCGCTTTGATCGCCTGGAAAAGATCATCGTCAGGCACCAGGCACAGGCGCTGGTCCCAGGGGTTGTAGTGTGGTGTGAAATGCTTTTCCACATCGAGAATATCACCCAGTTCCTGACGCACCTTCTTCAGCAAGCTGCGGCGTAACACACTGGGCGCCACTCTCGAAAGGCCGTAAAAAAACTGCTGCCAAACGGTGTTTCGCCACCGAGTGATCGCATACGCCGTCTTCGCGGGCAGGTGCCGGCGCAGCCAATTTGCGCCCGCATCCACCGAAGGACGTGAAATCACATAGGTCGGCGATCGCTGCAGCATAGTCACCTTCGCCGCTGATTGGGCCATATTGGGGACCAGCGTCATCGCCGTGGCACCGGAACCAACGACGACCACTTTTTTCCCTGAATAGTCCAAATCCTTCGGCCAGAACTGGGGGTGCACCCATGTTCCGGCAAATGATGCTTTTCCAGGAAAATCGGGCTGATATCCCGCATCGTAGCTGTAGTAGCCCGCGCACATCAGAAGCATGGTGCATCGGTACTGCGCGATACCCGCCGCCGTTTCTACCGTCAGATACCATTGGTTTGTTGTGCTGTTCCAGTCGGCAGCTGTGAGCTTGTGCTGAAAACGGATGTGCTCCCGAACACCGTACTCGTCTGCCGTTTCGTTAACGTATCCCCGAATCGCCGGACCGTCAGCAATGGCCTTCTCTGCCGACCAGGGTTTGAAGTCATAGCCCAGCGTGTGCATATCGCTATCGGATCGAATGCCGGGATAGCGGAAAATATCCCAGGTGCCCCCAATAGCCTCCCGCCGCTCAAGAATCGCGTACCGGGTCCCCGGACAATCCCGTTGCAAACGAACCCCGGAACCAATACCGGACAGGCCTGCCCCGATGATGATGACGTCAAAGTCAGTCGTCTCCTCGGCGGGCACTTCGGTCACTGATGTCATACTGGTCATATCTCTGCCTCGTTTGCTCAAACTCGGAGTTACAGCCTGCCCTTGCCTGCAGCGATGCGCATTCGCAATGCGTTCAACTTGATGAAGCCCTCGGCATCCTGCTGGTTGTACGCTCCGGCATCATCTTCAAAGGTCGCAACGCTGGGATCAAATAGCGAGTCTGTCGATTGGCGACCCAATACCATTACATTACCCTTGTATAAGCGCAGTCGCACGTCACCGTTAACCCAGCGCTGGGTCTCGTCAATAGCCGCCTGCAACATCAAACGCTCTGGAGACCACCAATACCCGTTATAGACAAGCTTGGCATAGCGCGGCATCAATTCGTCTTTTAAATGCATGGCCTCGCGATCCAGTGTAATGGACTCCATGGCTCGGTGGGCTCGCAGCATGATGGTGCCCCCCGGCGTCTCGTAGCACCCCCTGGATTTCATTCCAACATAACGGTTTTCAACAATATCAGCGCGTCCGATCCCATGAGCGCCACCCCGCAGGTTAAGGGTATGCAGAACCTCTGCCGGGCTGAGGGGTTCACCGTTGATCGCTGTAATGTCACCCCGGGTAAAGGTCAGGATCAGTTCTTCACCCTGATCGGGAGCGGCTTCGGGACTGACGGTCCAGCGCCACATCGATTCCTCTGCGTCTGCCCAAGGATCCTCCAGCACACCGCCTTCATAGGAAATGTGTAACAGATTGGCATCCATGGAGTACGGCGACTTCTTTGACGACCGGGCAAAATCCACGGGGATGGCGTGCTCCTCACAGTAGGCCATCAGGGACTCCCTTGAACCCAGCTCCCACTCACGCCAGGGCGCGATAATCCGTATGCCCGGCTTAAGAGCATAGGCACCCAGTTCAAACCGGATCTGGTCGTTTCCCTTACCGGTCGCGCCATGCGCGATGGCATCCGCCCCCGTTTCATTGGCAATCTCAACCAGTCGTTTCGCTATGAGAGGGCGCGCGATCGAAGTGCCCAGTAGATACTCGCCCTCGTACACGGTATTGGCACGAAACATGGGAAAAACGAAGTCCCGAACAAACTCTTCGCGCAGGTCATCAATGAAGATTTCCTTTATTCCCAGGGCCTCAGCTTTCGCTCGCGCAGGCTCTACCTCCTCGCCCTGCCCGATATCAGCCGTGAAGGTGACCACTTCACACCCGTAGGTCTGCTGTAGCCAGCGAACGATGACCGAGGTATCGAGACCGCCGGAATAGGCAAGTACGACTTTATTTACAGCAGACATGGGCAGATAACCTCAGATCGTGACATTTGACTCAGGGCGGCAAGTTTACGCGCACAGGAAGAGCTTGCCCAGTTTAGCCCTGCTAGACTGGGCACTCGGCATGGAGCTCCCTATGAAGCGCATTACCATCACAAAGCCAGACGATTGGCATGTCCATCTTCGGGACGGCAGCGCCCTTCCCCGCACCGTTAATGACATAGCCCGCTGGGCGCAGCGTGCGATCGTCATGCCCAACCTTGTGCCGCCTGTGACGACTGTGGCCGCTGCAGAGGCCTACCGGGAGCGCATCATGGCCGCCCTCGGGCCAGAGCAGGGGGATTTCGATCCCCTCATGACCCTGTATTTGACCGATGGCACCCCGAAGGATGAGATTGCCCGGGTGGCCGATTCGCCCCAGGTTCAGGGTGTGAAACTCTACCCGGCGGGGGCCACCACCAACTCCGACGCAGGCGTCAATGATCTGTCTGCCCTCTATCCTGTGCTGGAGGCTATGGAGTCCCATGGTGTGCCTTTATTGGTCCATGGCGAGGTGACCCATCCCGATGTCGATATCTTTGATCGTGAGAGCGCGTTCATAGACCAGCACCTCGAGCCTTTGGTCCGGCGCTTCGAAGGCTTGCCCGTTGTCTTTGAACACATCACAACGGCTGACGCCGTCGCCTTTGTCGTGGGCGCGCGAGAAGGTGTCGCGGCAACGATCACCGCCCATCATTTACTGTATAACCGTAACGATATGTTCGCAGGCGGCATTCGGCCTCACTTCTACTGCCTGCCCGTGCTGAAGCGGGACCGGCACCAGGTTGCATTACGCAAAGCCGCCACCTCGGGTAACCCCCGCTTTTTCCTTGGCACCGACTCGGCTCCCCATGCCCGGTCTGCCAAAGAGAGCAGCTGCGGCTGCGCCGGATGCTACACCGGACACGCCGCAATGGAACTCTACGCGGAAACCTTTGAGGCCGAGGGTGCGCTTGATCAACTTGAAGGTTTCGCCAGCCACTTCGGTGCCGATTTCTATGGTTTGCCCCGTAACGAGAGCACCATAACGCTGGTTCAGAGCCTCAACAGGGTGCCCGAGAGTCTTGCCCTGGGTGACCAGGACAGCGTTATTCCCATCAGGGCCGGAGACATGTTGCGGTGGGAGTTGGCACCGTGACCCCACCCCCATTCGCTATTCGGGATCGCTTCAGGGGCTTTCTGCCGGTCATCGTCGACGTGGAAACCGGGGGCTTCAATGCCAGCACGGACGCTCTTCTGGAGGTCGCCGCCACGATCGTTCAAATCGATGACCGGGGCGAGTTGGCGCCGGGAGAGACCGTAAGTTTCAATGTTGAGCCGTTTGAAGGCGCCAACATTGAAGCCTCGGCACTGGAATTTACCGGCATTGACCCTGAGAATCCGTTACGTGCAGCGTTGCCTGAAGCGATCGCGCTGGGCGAGCTGTTCTCCAGAATCCGCCGGGAGGTCAGGGATACCGGCTGCAACCGCGCCATTTTAGTGGGTCACAATGCCCACTTTGACGCCGCCTTTCTCAATACAGCGACCCTGCGTTGCGATATCAAACGCAACCCGTTTCATCCCTTCTCACACTTTGACACCGCCACCCTGGCCGGCCTCGCCTATGGCCACAATGTACTCGCGCAGGCCTGCAAGCGCGCGGGCATCGAGTTCAACAACAGTGAGGCCCACTCGGCCGCCTATGACGCTGAGAAGACAGCCGAACTGTTCTGTCGGATCGTCAATCAGTGGCAGCAACTCGGGGGCTGGAAATGGCCGGAGTTTGCTGAGGACCCCGAATGAGTCCACCCGGGTATTGACCCTGGAACACCCCATCGGCAAATGTCACCACACCTGATTTGATAGTCGCGCGATAGCCCCTGGCGTCCTGGAGCAAGCGCTTCCCTCCCGCTGGCAGATCGTGGGCTACCCAGGGCTGATTGAGCGATACCGCGTCCAGGTCAATCACATTCAGATCGGCGAGGTAGCCACTGGCGACCACGCCACGATCGTCCAGCCCGTAGAGCCTTGCCGTATCGGCGCATTGACGACGCACGGCGTGCTCAATGGTGATACGCCCCTGGCGGCGATCACGGACCCAGTGCTGCAACATGAAAGTCGTTGCTGCAGCATCACAGATCGTGCCGCAGTGGGCCCCTCCGTCCGAAAGCGAGTTGATACAGTCTGCGGACTGTAAGACGGGCTCAAGGAAATTAAGGTTGCCGTCAGCGTAATTCAGCAGCGGGAAGTAGATAAAACCACGCCCATTGTTGGTCATCATTGCGTCATAGGCATAGGCCTCAGGCGAGACGCCCTCTCGTTGCGCCCGAGCCGCAATAGAATCCTCCGGTCCCGGCTCATAATCGAAACCGTCCACCATCGGATACTGCATTTGAAACGCAGCAATCATCAGTTCGAGCAACAGCCTGAGGTCTGTATCAGGTAAGTCGTGCTCCTCCGCCAGCAGCCGCTCCCTGAAGCCAGGGTCCGTCAGTTGCTGTAACTGGTCCGGCCAGGGTAGATCCTTGATAGCCAGCCAACTGGGCTTATAGGAGAAGGGGTGAAACGTAGCCTGCCAACCCAGAATCAGACCCGTGCCCCGCAGGGAAACTTGCGCAACAAGATGCGCGCCGCGCTCATTTTCGGCGCGCATGGCTGCCAGTTGCTCCTCAAAAGCGAGGGCCTTCAAAGGCGACTGAAGCGCCGTAAAACTGACGGGCAGGCCTGTCT